>JAJFHB010000001.1 GCA_021775795.1 Hyphomicrobiales bacterium
TGCAACCTGAAATGTGGTGGTGGTTGCACCTGAGAAATAATGCTCGGCAGACATGGCCGCCGCAGCAATGATCGCAACAGAAATGCCGGACACGGATATGACCCGGGCGAGGTTTACGCTCTGCTTGCGTGGAAGCAACGGCGGCGGCCGCAGTGGCTCTGCAGCTTTCTGCTCACGAGCATCAAAACTCACCGCTGCAAATTCCCCGTTATCACGCTTCACGCCCGCCGTGAGGTCCGCTTTATCTGGTAGGTCGTTTTGAGACACTGTCCCTCGCGAATCGCTTGCGTTCGGTACCAATGATCTCAGATATCGTGAAAATTCCAAAAAAGTCTTAAGGAAACGGTTACCATGTTCGCAGGCTTCGTTAGGGTTGCCACTCCGTGAAGCTCACGCCACAACATTGACGCAAATGCCTGTTTGGTTGCAAAAACGGCTGATTTCGGGCGAATGGGACGCTGGGAACACTGCCTTCCTTGAACCAGACATCACTTTCAACAGCCACCGCCATTAGGGCAGGATTAACGGCTCAGGGGGCGTAGTCGTGTCCAATTGTTAAAGCGGTGCGGAACTTGCTTATGAGAGTTTCATGAATAACGACCCCTTTGCGGCAATCGTGCTTGCCGCCGGCAAGGGCACACGCATGAAAAGTGCGTTGCCAAAAGTGCTGCATGAAGTTGCCGGCATGCCGATGCTGGCGCATGTCCTGAGCGCTGCGGAAGCGGCAGGTGCTGCGCGCATCGTGCTTGTAACGTCACCAGAGCAGGAGAGTGTGCGGGCTATCGCTGCAGGTATGGGGTTTGAACTCACCAATGTGATCCAGCAAAACCAGCTTGGCACCGGCGATGCGGTCAAGGCAGCTCTACCTGCGCTCGACGGTCATGCCGGAGCCGTTTTGGTTTTATGCGGTGACACCCCCTTGTTGAAATCGAAAACCCTGGAGGCAACGATTGCCGGGGTGAACGAGGGCAATGCGATTTGTGTTCTTGGATTTGAAGCCGCCGACCCAACCGGATACGGGCGGCTTTTGACAGACACAACAGGCCACATCACCGATATTCGCGAAGAGCTTGAGGCAAGCGAAGCCGAGCGCAAAATTACCTTTTGCAATTCCGGCGTCATGGCCTTTCGCACCGTCAAGGTACTTGACCTGCTCGAAGAGATTGGCAGCGACAACGCCAAAGGTGAATTCTATCTGACCGACATTATCGCTGCAGCGTCCGCCAAGGACCTGTCTGCCGGCACTGCCAGGTGCACAGAAGACGAAGTGCTTGGCGTGAATTCCCGCAGCCAGTTGGCGCAAGCGCAAGCCCTGCTTCAAGACCGCCTGCGCGAAACCGCAATGGCTGGCGGCGTGACAATGCACGCGCCCGATACGGTATTCCTGAGCCACGACACGTCCTTTGGAAATGACGTCACCATTGAACCGAATGTCATTTTTGGCAGTGGTGTCAGTGTCGGTTCTGGCGTCACGATCCACGGTCACTCCCATCTTGCCGGCGTAATAGTGGGCGATAACGTCACCATCGGTCCGTTTGCCAGACTGCGTCCCGGCAGCCGCCTTGAAGAGGGCTCAAAGATCGGCAATTTCGTCGAAGTCAAGAACGCCACGATCGAAGCCGGCGCCAAGGCCAACCATCTGGCCTATATTGGTGATGCCCGTGTCGGCACCGGCGCCAACGTGGGTGCTGGAACGATTACGTGCAACTATGATGGCGCACGCAAACATTTCACCGACATTGGCGCAGGCGCCTTCATCGGCTCCAACAGCGCCCTGGTTGCACCGGTCAAGATCGGTGATGGTGCCTACGTCGGTAGCGGCAGTGTCATCACCCGCGACATATCTCCTGACGCCCTGGCTCTTGCCCGTGCCCCGCAGGTTGAAAAGCCGGGATGGGCAGCAAGGTTCCGGGAAAAGCTTCTGAATATTTCGAAGGCAAAGTCTCAAAAAGAGACCATAAAAGGTTGAAATCATGTGTGGAATCGTTGGCATACTTGGAACACGTCCTGTAGCGCCGCTGCTCCTGGATGCCCTGAAGCGGCTTGAATACCGTGGCTATGATTCAGCCGGTATTGCAACCTTGTCCGATGAAGGCCTCGCCCGCCGGCGCGCACCGGGCAAACTTGAAAACCTTGAGAAGGCCTTGAATGGTGAAAGCCTGCCGGGTTTCATGGGCATAGGCCACACCCGCTGGGCCACGCATGGTGCACCGACCGAAAACAACGCACACCCCCATTGGGCTGACGGTGTTGCAGTGGTTCACAATGGCATCATTGAAAACTTCCGCGAACTGCGAAGCGAACTTGCAGAAGACGGCGTCACCTTCGTGACAGACACCGACACTGAAGTTATCGCTCATTTGATTTCGCGCAACATGCGCAAGGGCATGGCCCCGCGTGAAGCCGTAAGCGGTGTGCTCGGCAAACTCGAAGGGGCGTTTGCCTTAGGCATCATTTTCGATGCCGAACACGATCTCATGATTGGCGCCCGTCGTGGCAGCCCGCTTGCAGTCGGGTTCGGTGATGGTGAGATGTACCTTGGTTCCGACGCCATTGCCCTGGCGCCATTCACCAACCGCGTCTCGTTCCTCGAAGAAGGTGATTATGTTTTCCTGACGCGCGACACGTCTGAGTTCTTTGATGAGAACGGCAAGTCTGTCACACGCGACATACATTACACGCAAGCCTCGGCATTTCTCGCTGATAAAGGCAATCACCGTCACTTCATGTCGAAGGAAATTGCTGAACAGCCCGAAGTGATCGGACATACGCTGAGTGAGTATATCAACATGGCAACGCACGAGGTGCGCCTGCCGGACATGCCCTTCGACTTTGCCAATCTTTCCCGCCTGACAATCACAGCCTGCGGTACTGCATCCTATGCAGGATTGACGGGTAAATACTGGTTTGAAAAATACGCGCGGCTGCCAACGGAAGTCGATATTGCATCCGAATTCAGGTACCGGGAGGCTCCGTTGCCGAAAGACGGTCTTGCCATCGTCATCTCGCAGTCAGGTGAAACCGCCGACACGCTTGCAGCATTGCGCTACTGCAAAGAGCAGGGACAGCACACTCTCGGTATCGTCAATGTTCAGGAATCATCAATCGCCCGCGAATGCGAAGCCATTCTGCCAACCTACGCAGGTGCAGAAATCGGCGTTGCCTCGA
>JAJFHB010000002.1 GCA_021775795.1 Hyphomicrobiales bacterium
CAATGTTGACGCCACCACGATCCCGATTTCCTCGCACCCCTGCCGCTTTAACCTGGAACGGCACAGATTATTACCCTCGAACCCCAGGATTATATGCCCTGCGATAAAGAGGACGGCCGAAAGTGTTGCGGGCAGCGCAAGTGTCGCCGACAAAAGGATCCCCGCCATAAAAACTGCAATGTAGATGAGGGCTGCGAGCCACAGGCCTTTGACAAAAAGCCACAGAAGGCCGAAGGCGTATGCACGCCAGGCAAAACCATCCCTGACGAACACTATCGCATCAGGGTTCCGCAAAATTTCGGCTGGCACGCGGTGCGGGTGATGAACTGTAAAAGTTGTCATTGCAACAGCCGGCGTTACCGGCAACCTGTTCTAATCGGCGTTGCCGCCAAGCGTACCTTTAGTGGAAGGCACTTGATCAGACCGCCTCGGGTCAATCTCAATAGCTGACCGCAAGGCACGCGCAAGTGCCTTGAAGCAACTTTCGGCGATATGATGATTGTTGATGCCATAGAGTGTTTCGACATGGAGAGTGATGCCGGCATTTTGTGCAAAGGCCTGGAACCATTCGCGAAACAATTCGGTGTCCATGTCACCGATCTTGTCGACGCTGAAGGCAACATTCCAGATCAGGAACGGACGGCCTGAAACATCAATGGCAACGCGGCTCAACGTTTCATCCATCGGCAGGTGCGCATCTGCAAAACGGGCTATCCCCTTGCGATCACCCAGGGCTTTTGAAAACGCCATACCGATGGCAATGCCGGTGTCTTCGGTAGTGTGATGCATGTCTATGTGCAGATCACCCTTTGCCCGAACAGTAAGGTCGATCAGGGAGTGCCGCGACAGCTGCTCGAGCATATGATCGAGAAAACCAACGCCGGTATCAATGTCGAACTGTCCATTGCCATCCAGCTCGAGACTGACGGCGATCTCGGTTTCGGTGGTGGCACGGCTGATCTCTGCGCTGCGCATTGGCGGTGATCTTTCACTGATTGCCTAGTGTGATTGAAGGGCCGTGTTCTATCAGCTGCTTAAGGGTTGCGCTAGCCAGCAAAGGTGCCCAATTGAAATTGTCGTAAACAGACATGCGCACTTCTAATCGGTGCACAAGGCCTTTTCATTGTGGCAAAGACCGCTTACATCACACGCAGACAATCTGATGTTGAAAAAGGCAATTACCCGATGCAGCAAAACCAGTCAGGTGCTGGTATCTGGCACGGCACGACCATCCTCACCGTCCGCAAGGCAGGGAAAGTGGTTGTCGCCGGTGACGGCCAGGTCAGTCTTGGAGATACGGTCATCAAGGGCAATGCCCGCAAGGTGCGCCCGCTCGGCCAGGGCAATGTGATAGCCGGGTTTGCGGGTGCCACAGCCGATGCGTTGACGCTCTTCGAACGGCTGGAGGCAAAACTTGAGCAGTATCCAACTCAGCTGGCAAGAGCGTGTGTGGAACTGGCCAAGGATTGGCGCACTGACCGCTATCTGCGGCGGCTTGAAGCCATGATGATCGTCGCTGACGCCCACGACAGCCTCGTTTTGACAGGCACCGGAGATGTGCTTGAACCGGAAAACGGCCTGATCGGTATTGGTTCAGGTGGCAACTATGCCCTTGCAGCGGCAAGAGCTCTTGTTGACACAGATCTGAATGCTGAGGAAATCGCGCGCAAAGCATTGAAGATTGCGGCAGAGATCTGTGTCTACACGAATGAACAGGTTGTCCTTGAAAGCCTTGACGCTGAAGACAAATAATTCCGGTTCGCGCAGCAGCAAGCTGCCGCGATGCCCTACTTGTGAGTATCCTTAAATCATGACTGATTTTTCACCCCGCGAAATTGTATCTGAACTCGACCGACACATTGTCGGGCAGAATGAAGCCAAGCGTGCCGTGGCCATAGCATTGCGCAACAGATGGCGGAGAAAACAACTCGAAGGGCAGATGCGGGAAGAAGTGCTGCCGAAAAACATTCTGATGATTGGCCCCACGGGTGTCGGTAAGACCGAAATCGCCCGGCGCCTGGCAAAACTCGCAAATGCTCCCTTCATCAAAGTCGAGGCCACCAAGTTTACCGAAGTCGGTTATGTCGGGCGGGATGTGGAACAGATAATCCGCGATCTCGTTGAACTTGCAATGGCGCAGGTTCGCGAAACCAGACGCAAGGAAGTTGAGGCCGCTGCCCATCTCCACGCAGAAGAACGCGTGCTTGCAGCCCTGGTTGGTGACAACGCAAGCTCGACGACGCGCGACGCCTTTCGCAAGAAACTCCGAAACGGTGAAATTGACGACAAGGAGATCGAAGTGCAGGTCTCTGATACCTCTGGCAGCATGCCGTCATTCGACATACCCGGAATGCCCGGGGCACAGATGGGAATGGTCAATCTCAACGATGTTCTCGGCAAGGCGTTTGGCGGGCGCACCAAAACCAAGAAGATGAAGGTGAGCGAAAGCTATGAGGTCCTCATCGCTGAGGAATCCGATAAGTTGTTGGATGAGGACCAGATCGTTCAGGAGAGCATTTCTATCGCCGAAAACAACGGCATCGTCTTTCTTGATGAAATAGACAAAATCTGCGCGCGGTCCGAGCGCGTGGGTGGCGATGTCAGCCGCGAAGGGGTGCAACGTGATTTGCTGCCTTTAATCGAAGGGACAACCGTAACGACCAAATATGGTCCGGTGCGGACCGATCATGTTCTCTTCATCGCGTCTGGAGCCTTTCATCTGGCGAAACCATCAGATCTGCTGCCAGAGCTGCAAGGGCGCCTACCGATCCGCGTCGAGTTACGGGCGCTGAGCAAGGACGACTTCGAGCGCATTCTGACGGAACCGGAAGCCAGTCTGATAAAGCAGTATGTTGCGCTCATTGGTACCGAAAACGTTACCCTGGAGTTCACGGAAGACGGCATTAAACGGATCGCTCACATTGCTGCTGACATCAATTCAAGCGTCGAAAACATCGGCGCACGGCGATTGCAGACTGTGCTGGAACGGATATTGGATGAGGTGAGCTTCGATGCAACGGACAAGTCAGGTACGTCCGTTGTTATCGACGAGGACTACATTGAGGAACATATCGGCGATCTGGCACGCGACACAGATCTCTCACGCTTCATTCTCTAGCGGAGCAGCCTTCTCCCGCATACGGGTCA
>JAJFHB010000011.1 GCA_021775795.1 Hyphomicrobiales bacterium
CTGCGAGGCCGAACGTGATGAGGATGACGAATGCGCTCTTGAAGGCGTTGTCGTTAAAGGCCCCCAGCGCCTGGGTCAGGAACAGCGGCAAAAAGCGCCGTGAACCGAGCAGTTTGAACTGGGAATCTGACATGGTGCCTCCTGAGCTTCAGTGCGTCACGCCTGGGACTTTTAGGCCCGGCGGGTTCAGTGGTACGAATTGCAATTTGCCTGGCATTCATTAATTGAACGTCGTTCAGAATATATAGATTGTAATTGAACGATGTTCAATATATTTGTTTACAGGAGTTCTCCATGAGTTAATGAAATGGCACGACGCGCAGATCATACACGCGATGAGTTGACCAAACTGGTTCTGGCAGCGGCAAGAGAAATTGTTGTGGAAGAGGGTTTTCGCGGGCTCACGACGCGAAAGCTTGCGGCACGCATCGGCTATTCGGCCGGCAGCATCTACAATGTTTTTCACAACATTGATGCTCTGATCATCGAAATTGATGCCTCTCTTCTTGATGAACTGTTTGAAGCTGTCACGTCTGAACCGTTGCCGGGTGGTGTCGAGCCCGCCCTGAAAGCACTTGCGAGGCGCTATGTTGTGTTCGTGCAGAACAATCAGAATCTCTGGAACCTGCTGTTCGAACATCGCCTGCCGCCGGGGGAGGTTCTGCCGGACTGGTATTATCCCAAGCTTGAGCGCCTTCTGGCGATAGTGGAAGAACGCCTCAGACCGCTCTTTGACGACAGCGATGCTGCTGCAGTCGGCCGCTCTGTCCGCCTGCTATGGGCGGGTGTTCACGGTATCGCGTCGCTTGCGGGAACCGGTAAGTTGAAGATCATCTCCTCTGATGGAGCGATGGAACTGATCGATGATCTGATTGATAATTACGTTGCCGGAGTTCGAGCCAATAATCGTATATAATACATATGCTTAACACCGTTTTTGTGGCGCTCCGCCAGTTTTTCTCATGGTCTGCAAGAAAATTATTCTTTGAAAATTGTTCAAAACCGACGTTCCGTGTCGCCCACAGGCGAGAGAATTTGGTTGGGCGAAGGCAGCATATTTGAACTCGCGTTCAGGTGGATCCGCATGGGATCGACAGCCAATATGCCGGAGGTTCCATGGGTGAAGTTTTGGAGCAATCAGGTGATGCTCAAGATCAGGTTGATGACACGACCCGGGGAATCTTGTTTCTCTGCGCCGGGGTTTTCATTTTTTCGTTTCAAGACATTATCATCAAGCTCCTGAGCGACACGTATCCCGTTCACCAGATCGTTTTTATTCGTGGGTTCATTGCTCTGCCCATGCTGCTGGTCGTCGTTCATTTTGATTCAGGTCTCGACACTTTAAGAACCAAGAAGCCGGCGCTTCACCTGATACGGTCGCTGGCAATGTTTCTTGCTTATCTGTTCTTCTATCTGGCGGCTTCTGCGGTACCGCTGTCCGTGGCAGTTTCCTTCTTTTTCACCGCACCCTTGATGATCACCGCATTTTCTATCGTGATTTTGAAAGAGCAGGTCGGCTGGCGCCGCTGGATGGGTGTGGCTATCGGATTTGTTGGCGTGCTTATCATTATGAGGCCAGGGGTCGGCTCGATCGAACCGGCCGCACTTTTCGCGATCGCGGCCGCATTCAGCTACACGCTTGCACAGTTGATGGCGCGCCGTTTGGGGGCAACAGATTCTGCCTCTGTCATGGCGTTTTACTCCATGCTGACGTTTTGCTACGTCGGCGCCGGTATGGGGCTTGCTCTGGCCTGGTGGGGCCCTGGAGAAGGTGCGACGGCTTCCAGTGATTTCCTGCTTCGGGGATGGGTCTTTCCAGGCGGCCTTGAACTCGCCATGCTGGTTGTCATCGGGATCATTTCAGCGATGGGCTTCTATCTGCTCACGCAAGCCTACAGACTGGGCGAAGCCAATCGTGTTGCGCCGTTCGAATACACCTCCATGATCTGGGCGATGATACTCGGCTTCGCCTTTCTCGGGTCCATCCCAGATTTCTATACGTTCCTGGGGGCTGGGTTGATCGGAGGAGCGGGTATATATGTCCTTCGACGCGAGGGTATCCGGCGCAAAAAGCCGCTCGCAGCGCGGGGTGTGCTGCGCGGCCGGTAATCTGTTTTCGCGGATGCTGGCGGCTAAAAGACAATCACGTTACGTAGCGCTTCACCCCGTCTGACCGACGCAATCGCCTCGTTGATGTCTTCCAGCGCATAGCGCCCGGAGATCAGTTCATCGAGTTTGAGCCTGCCCTGCTGGTACAAGGATACGAGCTGAGGGATATCGATACGCACCCGGGTTTGGCCCATTTTGGAGCCGAGGACGCGTTGGCTTGCATTGGCGAAACTCAGGGGATTGAAGCTTGTGGTTACACCGGATGGCGGCATGCCCACGAGGACGACTGAGCCGCCCGGTCGAATGAGGTCGAATGACTGCTCGATCGCAACCTTCGCACCGACCGCCACAAACACATAATCGACCCCACGGCCGCTGGTTTTGGCGCGCACCGCCTCGACCACATCCTCTTTCGAAGGATTGATGCCGTCGGTAGCCCCGAAAGTACGGGCGGCTTCAATCTTGTCGTCGGCAAGATCGATGGCAATGATCGTGGCAGCGCCGGACAGCGCGGCGCCCTGAATGCTGTTGAGACCGACACCGCCAGTGCCGATAACGGCAACGGACGAACCCGGTTGCACTTTCGCTGTGTTCACCACAGCTCCAAGTCCGGTTATGACACCGCAGGCGAGAAGAGAGGCGCTGTCGAGGGGAATATCCTTCGGGATGGCGACAACCTGGGAGGCGTGTACCACCGCGTACTCCGCAAAAGCGCCCGTACGCAGGCCGTGCGTAATTTTGTTTCCGCCTTCATCATGCAGGGGGCCGTCCCGATCGAGACGAAACTGTGTATCGCAGTTGGTGAACTCGCCTTGTTCGCAATAGTGGCAGCCGCCACAGGAGCGGATTAGGGTCACAACTGCATGATCACCGACAGCAATATCTTCGACACCGTCACCGACGGCTTCAACCACGCCGGCGGCCTCATGGCCGTAAACTGCAGGCAGGACACCGCCCCAACCGCCGTCCATGTAAAGAATATCACTGTGGCAGATGGCGCAGGCTGAAACCTTGACCTTCACTTCGCCCGCCTGAGGCGCATCGATGCCGATTTCCTCAATTTTCAACGGGCTTCCGAATTCGTGGCAAACCGCAGCCTTCATGTGAACTTTCCTCCTTGCAGCAGTGGGCTCGATCCACTGTCTTTCCGTTTGGAAAAGCGATAGCGGCGAAGGGCGCGGCGGGCAAGCAAACAATGGGCGTTTGTGGGCAAAAAGCCGTTAACGGCTGAGAAACCATGCGAGTCGATTGGCCTGGCAAGTAAACGTCATTTTGGTGGTTGCAGTCTTAGCGTGTGCAGGCGCTCG
>JAJFHB010000101.1 GCA_021775795.1 Hyphomicrobiales bacterium
CGAAAGCCTGTCTGAGGGGTTTGCGCTTTATGACGAGAATCAGGAACTGGTTTTGTGCAACACCACATACCGCGAAATGAACGAGGTTGCCGCCAGCCTGATCATGCCCGGCATGAAGTGGTTGTCGATGGTCCGGCTTGCAGCAGAGAGCGGGCACTATCCGCAAGCAAAGGACAGGCTCGAAGAATGGCTGGAAGAACAATCGTCGGCCGTATTGTTGCACGCTAAAAACCATGAACTGCAACACGGCGATGGCCGCTGGTATGCGGTCTCCAGCAACCCCACCCGGCAGGGCGGGTTTGTCGTCACCCGTTCAGAAATTACCGCGCGCAAGAAGGCCGAAAGAGCGCAACAGGTAGCAGGCGATCTGGTGCGCCGTGTGCTCGAAGCCTGCCCGGTCATGATCATGATGAATCACTTCACCGACGGCACGGTGATCTACCGCAATCCAGCCAGCATGAAACTGTTCGGGGAACCTGATTCTGTCGTCAGTTTCTATGCAAACCCCGCTGACCGGGATGTCTATAAGGAGCTGATGCGCAAACAGGGGTATGTCGATGATTTCACATATGACGCTTTGCGCCCCGACGGCAGCATTTTTCCAGCCTCTGTTTCCGGCAGGTTGATCGACTACCAGGGCGATCAGGTCATCGTCTCCCACACGATTGACCTGACGGAACGGGTCGCCATGGAAGAACAACTTGAGCGCCAGCGGGACATTTTGCACCAGAGCGAAAAAATGTCAGCGCTCGGCGGTCTGCTCGCAGGCGTTGCCCATGAACTGAACAACCCCTTGTCCATCGTTGTCGGCCAGTCGTTGTTGTTGAAAGAAATCAGCGAAGATCCTGATACGGCAGCGCGAGCGGAGAAAATCGGCAAGGCCGCTGACCGCTGTGCCCGCATTGTCAAAACCTTCCTTGCCATGGCGCGCCAGCAACCCTCTGAAGCAGCCAATGTTTCCCTCAATGAGATTGTCGAGGGTGCTCTTGAAGTTGCCGGTTATGCGATCCGCTCGTCCAACGTGGCGGTAACCCTGCAGCTCGCCAACGATCTGCCGTTCGTATGGGGGGAGAGTGATCAGCTCGCCCAGGTCTGCACCAACCTTTTCCTGAATGCCGAAAGCGCGCTCGCCGAGCAGCAACACGAGCGCATTATCTGTGTCTCCAGCTATTTTGATGCCGAGGCGGGCCAGGTTGTGCTGAGTGTCGAGGACAATGGCCCAGGCATTTCTGAAGAAATTCTGCCACGTATTTTTGAACCCTTTTTCACCACCAAGGATGTTGGTGCCGGCACCGGCATTGGCCTCGCATTCTGCCACCGCATTGTCGCCACACACGGGGGCGAGTTGACCGTGACGTCAATACCAGGAGAGCGGACCGTATTTTGCGTTCGGCTGCCGCAAAGCGACCATGCCGCCGAGCCGGCGCCTGCCGATGAGCAGGCCGGGATTTCGGGCAGCAGTGAACATATTCTTGTCATTGATGACGAGGTGGATGTGGCGGAGTTGATTTCAGACATTCTCACCAGCGTCGGGCACAGCGTCACCGTGGCAAACTCTGGCGCCCGCGGACTGGAATTGATGGCAGAGAAGCCGTTTTCACTCATCCTCAGCGATCTCAATATGCCTTCACTGAGTGGTGCGGATCTGTTCGAGCGATTAAGTCGTGACAATGAAGACCTTGTCGACCGGCTTGCCTTCATAACAGGCGATACGATGAGCCCGCGGGCCCGGTCGTTCCTCGATCAATCAGGCCGCCCTTATCTGGAAAAGCCGATCCGGCCCGATGAATTGCGTGCCCTGGTGTCTCGCCTGTTGGGATGAAATGTTCTAGTGCGGATAGGAGCTGTTGAAAATCAGCGAACCTGTATCCCTTTCAGCTTCCGCCTCTGTGCAGCTTTCGCCTATCGGGACATTTTGCAGTCGGGGGCAGCTTTCCAGAAGCTGCTGAAGAGAAACATTGTCTGCAATGCGAACACGCGAAATGCAGGTTGCACCTTCGTCGGACCAGGCAGCCTCAAAATCCATGCCTTCGATCGGCAGATAAGGCTGCACACCGATGCGATCGTAGATATAGATCAAGGTGCCATCTATTGTCGTCGAAGTTCCATCGCCGCAGTAATCTGCCCGCAGCATGCGCACACAGGCATTGAAAAAATCCAGCATCGGGCGGCCATTTTGATCTTCGAGCCAGGGCTTGTAGCCGTAGCGCACACATTTTCCCTGAGCGCCTGAAGTGCAGATGATCTGAAATGACCCCTGTCTTGTGTCCAGGCTTCCGTCATCCAGCAGGTGTCCGGCAATCGGCATTGCAAATCTCTCACCGTAAGGATCAGCAGTGCAGTAGGGCTGCCAGGTGCCGTCCGCATCGCGAAACGAGACATTGTGGAGAAGAACATCGCCGCCGGCGTCGGCCGGATCGGCCTCGACGCCATCAATGCGCAGACGGGTGCCATCTTCGAGTGTTAGTACAGCACCGACCAGTTGCGCACTGCCAAGGCTTGTTCCGTTCGTCAGATGCACGATGAATTCCGTGCCCACGACTTCAATCTTCTCAATGGAAGCCGCTTTGGCGGTCCGGTCTGAGAACGGCAGGCTCACCAAAAATACAAAAATGAGTAGCGTTCTTATTGTCAGATGGGGCATGCGGTCACCTGTCCAGACGGCCTCCGTTCAGGCCGCAGTGCAGATGATACCTTATGGCAACAACAAGACAAAGCCGCCGATCTGGGATCGGCGGCTGTCTCGTTTTGTCAGAACTGGGTGTCCGGTTTAGCGAACCTGGGCAACAGTTCCATCCGGCAGTTCGATGTCGAGGACGTTCACTGTGTCGGTGCCGTCAACGTTTGTGCCCTGCAGGTCTGTGCCGTTCGGGCCGGGAGCGCCGGGGCCACCTGGGCCACCTGGGCCAGCCGGGCCGCCGCCGCCGCCACCGATGCGGATGCTGCCGCCGAAGGGTCCGCCAAATCCACCGATGATGATTTCGATGCCGTTTGTTGCGATACGGTCGGGAGGCGTGTCGGCCTGAGCGGATGCTGAAGCTGCGAATACGCTGAGTGAGATAACTGCTGTGGCTGCTGCCAGGGTGATTTTCTTGAACATGCGATCTTCTCCTTGAGATTTTCTGTTTTTCTCTGTGCTCGTCTGACACCAGATTTGGGTATAGTGTCCAAACTACACCGTGATACAGATCACAGGCCCGTCGCTTTTATGATTTTTCATGCAAAAAACTTACGAGATCGCCGGAGCGCTGGCGAAGATGAGGCAGGTAATTGAGGGTTTCTTCGGCTTTGCCTAATTCTGGCGGCGAAAATGAATTGAGGGATCACCCACCCTTGTGAGTTCCTCAATCGGCCTGGACATGAGCTTTTCGCCTTCTTCATCGTCGGCTGCGATCATGGCAAGCAGGTAACTCAGAAGCTCCGCTGCGATAGATTCCGGCTCATTGCCGTCGTCACGACTTACCAGCCCGTACTTTACCAGCCGGACAACCAGCTCTTTCTGCAGCTCATGGTCGGCGGCAGCAAAGACATCGAGGCTATGGGTTCTTTTCTCAAAGTCACGCCAGATCAGGGACAGGGCTTTTCCTACCCGCACCTGCATGTCCTCGCCGGATGCAGCAATTTCGTCCAGCCGGGCGCGAAAGCCGCGCACCGCCCGATCCCGATCTGAACCCTCACCTTCCGGTAACCACTTGAACATGCCTGTCCCTCTCCAGGAGATCAGAAAATTTTCTATCACGTTCAGGGCAGCGGCGGAACCGTCACATGTTGTTGGTCAGCGGCGCTCGAAAAGATTAGATTGCACCGGGTTTTGTCAAAGACAGGAGTTTCAATGTCCCGCGATGTCATCGTCACCTGTGCCGTTACCGGCGGCCACGAGAACCATACCAAACATCCAGACTTTCCAATCACGCCGGACCAGATCGCCGCTGCATGTCTGGAAGCGCGCGCCGCAGGCGCAGCCATTGTACATATTCATGTCCGTGATCCCGAGACAGGCACACCGACAGGTGAGCCATCTTTGTACAGGGCAGTTGTGGAGCGCATTCGCGAAAGCGGTTCGGATGTCCTCATCAACTTGACGTCGGGCTATGGCGGACGTTTTGTGCCAGGCGACGACGACCCGCATGTTGGTGGGCCCGGGACCAATCTGATGGCGCCTGAAGCCCGCATGATTCATGTGCAGGAACTTCGCCCTGACATCTGCACGCTGGATGTGGGGACGTTGAACTTTGGTGAGCGGGTTTTCATGAACACGCCGCCGCATCTGCGCATCATGGCGCAGATCGCCCGCGATGCCGGCGTCAAACCGGAGATTGAGTGTTTTGAGCCCGGACACATCATGTTCGCCCAGCAACTCATAGCGGAAGGCCTCATCGAAGCGCCGCCGATGTTTCAGCTCTGCCTGGGTATCCCCTACGGTTCACCTGCAATACCGGAAATGATGACTTTAATGCGGAACCTGCTGCCTGAAGGTGCCAACTGGGCCGGTTTCGGCATATCGCGCCAGGAATTCCCCATGGTTGCGCAAGCGGTATCGCTTGGGGGGCATGTCCGCGTCGGTCTGGAAGACAATCTCTATCTCGGTAAGGGCGAGTGGGCGACGAACGGAAAGCTTGTCGAACGGGCCGCAAATATCATCCGGGATTTGGGGGCAGAAGTGGCTGAGCCGGCGCGTGCCGCTGAATTGCTCGGTCTTGGCCCACGCACCCAATAGGGGAGGACTACGAGATGTTTGAGAACCGGCCTTTGCGCCTTGGCCCTCTGCCAGCTTCACAATGGAGCGATGAACAGGCCGAGATACTCAAACCTGCCGCCTCGGACAAAGGCTTGGGTCGCGGTGTCATAAATGTCTTCGCAACTCTCATCCGACACCCCAAGTTGTGTAAGCGCTGGTTTGTTTTTGCCGGCCACGTGATGTTCAAATCAACGCTTGCACCACGTGACCGGGAGATCTTGATCCTGCGCACCGCCTGGCTGTGCCGCTCACCCTACGAGTGGGGCCAGCACGTTTCTT
>JAJFHB010000102.1 GCA_021775795.1 Hyphomicrobiales bacterium
GCTGTGGCATTGCTGTTGCTTTGTTGTTTTCTCGCCCTGCGGCTCAGAAATGCGCCGGCGATCAGCGCAGAATCGCAGAGAACGACAAGCGTTTCCCTCTCGCAAATCCGCACCTACGTGGCCCGGCCCCGTCTTGTTCTCGCCTGGCTGCATGGGGCCGGACGGGGCTTTGTGTGGAACACGTTCAACATTTATGCGCCGCTGTTCGCCGTGCAGACCGGATTGGGGGCTTCCGCGGGCGGAGCACTGGTTGGCATAGGCTCAGCCTTCATGCTCGCCATGCCATTGTGGGGGGCGCTGGCGCGACGCTTTGGCATTCGCCGCATTAGCCTGGTGTGTTTTCCTGTCGCCTGCATCGGCATGCTTGCATGCGCCTTCCTTGCCTCAACACCTTGGATTGCAGTTGGCTTTCTGGTCACTGCAACCCTTTGCATGTCGATCATCGATGGCTATGGCAATTCATTGTTCCTGCGGGCCTGCAAACCGTCCGAGCGGACCACGCTGACACCAATATTTGCCGCCCATCGCGATCTGTCAGATGTCGGCCAGGCCGGCACATTTGCGATATTGCTGATATTCTTTCCCATACAGATCGTGTTTGTGGTCTGCGGGATCGTGCTGGCGGGTCTCACATACCTGTCGCTGCGCATCAACAAGCGACTTTGAGCCTTTGACTGCGGCGAACCAATGAGGCGCTCACGGCGCATTTAGGAACACCTTTGGTCTGTTATCGGGAGAAACATCGATGAGTGCAAAACTGACACAGGCGCCAGGCGCCGTTCCCCAGACATTTCTCGGATTTCCGCTGCAACTGGATCTCGACAATCTTGATGCAGACATTGCCATTCTGGGCATTCCCTACGGCCTTCCCTACGCTGTGGAGGAACGGGCCAATGATCAATCTCTGGCACCGGACGCCATCCGGCGCAATGCTCAAGATGCTGCCTGGGAAGAACCCCGGACACGCCATCATTTTGATTGGGATCTGGGCGGTCCCCTGTTGGATGGGCGCCCGGTGAAGGTTGTCGACTGCGGCAACGTCACAAGCGACATGAATGACCCTGTGGAACACTACCGGCGCGCAGAACAGGCTGCGAAGAAGATTTTTGATGCTGGCGCCACCCTTGTTACGCTGGGTGGCGATCACGGCATACCTATCCCGGTCATGCGGGCACTGCCACGTGATGAGACCATTACCCTTGTGCAAGTCGATGCTCACATGGACTGGCGCGACGAGGTGAGCGGAGAGCGCGATGGCTATTCAAGCCCGATCCGGCGCGCCTCAGAAATGGATTGGATTGGACCGATTGTGCAGATTGGCCTGCGTGGTGTCGGCAGCGCGCGCCCTCAGGAAGTTGCGGATGCCCGCGCCTATGGTGCAGACCTCATCAGTGCCTATGAGATGCATGAAATGGGCATTGATGCGGTTCTCGACCGCATTCCCGATGGCGGACCCTATTACCTCACTGTCGATGCCGATGGCATGGACCCGACGATCATGCCGGGGGTTAACGCCCCAACGCCTGGCGGTTTGAATTGGCTTCAGATCCGTCAGCTGATCCACGGCCTGGTTCGCAAAGGCCGGGTTTTGGGGATGGACCTCGTTGAAGTCTCACCGGCCTTTGATCACGGAAATACGACCCTCGTTCATGCCGAGCGCCTGCTCTGCAATTTCATCGGCGCGGCAGTCAGAGCGGGCTACTACGACCGCCCTTGAACGTTCAGGCATAATCGGGTGGTGGTGCAAAGGAATAGTAATCCCGCTCTATGAGCTTGGCGAGTTCAATACCGGTGTAATCGCCATATTGGGGCGCGATGATCTGCACGCCAACTGGCAAACCGTCTGGCGTCAATCCGACCGGCGCCACCGTTCCCGGCAAGTGGAAGCAACAGGAATAGCCTGCCCAGAACAGTTGGTCGGTAGTGGGCACCTCGTGGCCATTCACGGCAATCGTCCGCTCGTGCCGTTCACCTTCCTGATCATGAGGGAATGCGGCGGAGGCGGCAGCCGGACAAAGCAGAACGTCATAATCTTCGAAGAAGGCTGCCCATTTGCGGCGCATCTGGTGACGCTCTTCGTTGAGGCCGAGCCAGTCGCGATGCCCAACCACATAGGCACGCAACATCTTTGCATAATAGCTCTGATCATCATCCGAGAAGCCGGCGACGATGTTGCAGTTTGCGGCGAAATCCTCTTCCGTCTGACGGCGGCTTGTTGCAGCTCGCAAGAGCGAGATGTAGACGTCAAAGGCCCGCTGGGTGTCGATATCCGGCCGTGCTTTAAAGTCAACCTTTGCACCCTGCCCGCCGAGAAAATCCGCAAGTTTGGATATCTGGACCTGCACAGCCTGATCAACCTCTGACACAGGATCGGTGAGCATTACGGCAATGCGGAAATCTTCAATGCGTGTTGCCCGCGGCGGTGGCAGGTCGATCTTCCAACCCTGCCGGTCAATAGGGTCGGCGCCCGAGACAATGCCCATCGCCAGTTCCAGATCGTGGGCACTGCGGGCCAAAGGCCCGGCGACAGAAATGTCGGGTGGGCTTTTCGATGACGGCAGGCTGTGGCCACGATAAGAAACCACGCCGTAAGTTGGTTTATGTCCATAGACACCACAATAGTGAGCGGGATTTCTGATCGAAGCGCCGATGTCGCTGCCGATCTCCAGTCCGGTCATACCCGATGCAAGAGCTGCAGCCGAACCACCAGATGATCCACCGGGAGAACGCGTCAGATCCCAGGGATTATTCGTTGTGCCGTAGATCTCGTTGTAGGACTGCCAGTCCGCAAGATAGATCGGCACATTTGTCTTGCCGAAGATGATTGCTCCCGCCTCATGCAGGCGTTCTACGGCATCCGCATTGCTCTCCGAGATGTTATCGCGAAGGGCTGGAATGCCCCAGGTGTTGGGCGTGCCTTCAAGCTCAAAGGATTCCTTGATGGTCATCGGCAACCCGTGCAGTGGTCCGAGCGTTTCTCCAGCGTCACGTCTGGCATCTGCTGCATCCGCGGCAGAACGCGCAGCCTCGACCTGCAGATGGATGATGGCATTGAGACCAGGATTATGTGCGTCGATGCGGGCGATAAAATGCTCCAACAGCTCACGAGAGCTGATGTCCCCCAAACGCAAGCTTTCTGCAAGTGACGTTGCGGATCGGAAGTGCCAGGGAGTTTCAATCATCACAAATCCTCAGGGCTAGCGCATGGCAATAATGTCGATCTCTGTGACCATGCCTTGGTAGGCGAGATAGGGTACCGGAACACCTGTGGACACGGGGCCGGGTTCAGTCACAAAATTGGAGAACCTGACTTCCGCGTTGCTGCGAAGAACGTCAGTTCCCGCACCGCCAGTGTAGAAGGAATTGACCTTGACTACATGTTCAAAGCCAAGCCCGAGTTCGGCCAGAACCCGACCGATGTTCTCCATGGAAATGCTGGTCTGTGGTGACATTTCGCCGTCGTGCAAGACATCACCCTTTGGTGAAAGCGCCACCTGACCGCCAAGAAACACCAGATCACCACAGGCAATGCCGTGCCGATACGGAAGATGTACGGGCCAGTCCCAATGTTGATCAGGCCACACATGCTGGCGCGGCAGCCGAGAGCCATCAAGACCACGCATGGCAATGACATCGTTTCGCAGCATAAGTCCTGCAGGTTGCAGATATGGCAGGGAAATGCCGGTCGCTGCTGGGCCAGGCTCGTTGTAGAAGGCCGCACGGGTCAGCGCAGGTGAGCCCCACTCGTCTGCAGTTCCCGGCTCAACATTGAAAACATTGGTTTTCACGCTGTCCTGAAGATCGGCGCCAAGTTGTCCAAGGAGGCGATCAATCTTGGGCAGAACAACTCGGCTCTGCTCCAGGAGACTACCGGGGCAGGCAATTGCACCGTCCGCATTTTCTGCCGTTATGCCGCTGGTGAACAGCATTTCACCGCAGCGGACAGCATGAGCAAACGGATAAGGCAACGCCGGGCATTCCGGATCCCAGGCTGCAGCACGCGGCAGAGGATCACCATTGTGCCCCCGCATGGCGATGCCTTCTATCTCGATCATCATACCAGGGAACGCGAGCGCCGGCACCGGTACCATTGTGATAGCCGGGCCCGGTTTGGACGCGGACGCGAAGAAATCCGCAAGTTGGGCCAGCAGTTCGGCTTCACTAACCTCGCCCGCGCTCACATAAAACACCGTCAGCTTCACGAGATCTGAAAGCTCAGCCTTGGCTTCGCGCAGCACGGAATAGATGTGCCCCATGGCTGCGTCAGCCTGGGCCGACAAGTCGCCGGGGTTTTGCTGCACAGCGCTGGCGTCAAGGTCAACCTGGCCCGCCAGAAAGATGAGCGGCCCACACTGCACACCCTGGCTGGCGTTTACATCAAGCCCCACCCACCAGTGGCCGTCCGGCTGGAGTTTCCTTCTCGGCAGCATCTGCAAGTTCCCTTACTATCGTCTGGATGCAATTGAATCCGCCATGATACAGAGCATCTCAAACATGAGATTTGCCGCAGTTACCGCCGTCATTCCACTTGGGTCGAGCGGCGGCGCCACTTCGCAGATGTCTGCACCGACGATATGTTTGCCTCGCATCGAGCGCAGAATGACCTGACTGTCGCGCGCGCTGAGACCACCGATTTCAGGCACCCCGGTTCCAGGTGCATAAATCGGGTCAAGGCCGTCGATGTCGTATGTGATGTAGGTTGGACCATCGCCAACCACGCGGTCAATTTCAGCAATCACTGCTGCTCGGCCCAGATCTTCATATTCGTCGATGGTGATGCAACGCATGCCCTGATCGAGGCCCCATTGATAATCGCCATCACCAAAGCGGCTGCCGCGCAGTCCGATCTGTATTGTGCGCTTAGGATCGACCAACCCCTCCTCTACTCCACGCCGGAAGGTTGTTGCGTGGTTGACCTTTGTGCCGCAGAGCTCATCCAGAGTGTCAGCATGGGCATCAAACTGAACAACCCCCACCGGTGCATCCTTGGCAATGGCCCGAAAGATGGGCAGCGGAATCGTGTGGTCACCGCCAATCGAGAGCGGCAGAGCCCCCGCAGCGTGAACTTCTTCGAAGAAATCCTGAATCATCTGAATGCTGGATACGGGATCAACGGGATTGATTGGCGTGTCCCCGATGTCGGCGACATTGCACAGGTCATAGGGTCTGGTGCCGCTTGTTGGATGCACCTGGCGTATGAGCCTGGACATCTCCCGGATTTGCGCTGGTCCGTGCCGGGCGCCTGAACGAAAGTTCACACCAAGGTCAAACGGCACGCCAACAAGAGCGATGTCAATCTCGTCTGAAATCTCATGCAGTTTCGTGCGCATGAAAGTCGCTGGCCCTGCGAAGCGTGGCACTACGGCTGCGTCAACCGGCTTAAATTTATCGTTGGTGCTCATTGTCGTCTCCTGTCGGTTCTCTAGATCGTTTGGGGGGTTGCTGTCGTCAGGTGCGTGCCGCCGTCAATAACCAGAAGCTGTCCCGTTATCGCTTTGGCGCCTGTTGCAAAAAACACCACTGCTTCCGCAACGTCGCCAGCCTGGGTCAGACGTTTGAGCGGTGCAATGTCGGTAAATTTCTGCATGTAGTCCTCAAGCTCAGCGTCTGAGGAAGTCTTGCCGGCGTGCCAGGGCGTGTTCACGTAGCCGGGACACACCGCGTTGACGCGAATATCCGGAGCAAGCGCCCGGGCCAGACCGAGCGTCAATGTGTTCAATGCACCTTTGGAAGCTGAGTAGGCATGCGAGGATCCAATCCCCGAAACACCGGAGTGTGATGAGATTGCGACGATGGATGCTATCGGGGACACCTTCAGATGCGGCGTGGCCGCTTGTGCCAGTCCGTAAGCTGCCGTCACATTGACTGCAAATATCTGTGCAAAATCTTCTGCAGTTAGCCCGTCCAGATCTCTGGCGTCGACGAACTTGGTGATGCCGGCATTGCTGACCAGCACATCCAACCGCCCCCATTCCTCAATGGTCTGATCAACCAGGGTCGCGCCCGCATCCGCATCTGCGAGATCACATCGAAGCGCAATTGCTTCGCCGCCTTTCCCGATGCATGCCTGTCTAACGGTCTCTGCCCCGTCTTTGTTGCTGGCATAGGCAATTGCAACGTTGAAACCCTGTGCTGCCAGAGCTGTGGCGCTAGCTGCGCCGATGCCGCTCGAGGCGCCGGTGACAAGCGCCACCGGTCTGGCGGCAGGCGAAGACCTCATCCGATCTTGGCGCCAAGGCGTGTGGCCTCGTCCATGAATTCCTTCATGGTCGCGCCAAGCCGCTCGACCATATCGTCCACCTGATCATTCGTTGTGATGAGCGGCGGCGACGTCATGATGGCATCACCGAAGCGGCCGTTGTTGGTGCGCCGTCCATATATTGTCAGCCCGTGATTAAAGGCGATGCGGCGTACACGATCCGGCGCAGAAATATCGCCATCAAAGCTCCGCTTCGTTGCCCTGTCAGCGACAATTTCCGTGGCCAACAGGAGACCCCGACCGCGCACGTCCCCGATGACCGGACATTCGTCTGCGAGTGCGGATATTTGCTGTTGCAGGTAGTTGCCAACCCGTTCCGCGTTGCCCACGAGGTCGCGTTCCAGCGTCTCTTCGAGCGCTGCAAGTCCGATGGCACAACTCAAGGGATTGGCGGCAGCCGTATGGCCATAAGGATATCCGGTAATCTTGGCGAGGCTGTCGACCATACGTGCAGGCGCAAGCATGATGCCAAGCGGTGTGTAACCAGCGCCTACACCTTTGGCGAGGACGATCAGGTCGGGCATGCCCTCTGGCGTATGGCTTGAAGCGAGGAACTTGCCCGTACGACCGGCGCCAGCCATCACTTCGTCCGCAATCATCAAAATACCATGAGAATTACAGCTTTGGCGGATGCTCTTGAGAAAACGGTTTGAGAGTACATTGGCGCCCGAGGCAACACCGCCAACCGGTTCGTAAATGAAAGCCAGCACATTACCTGGTCCGACACGTTCTAGGATCGCTGCGAAATCGGCGAGAATTCGATCCTCGTTTTCCTCCTGGCTTAGCCCTTCGGGTGGCCGGTACGTGAGAGGCGCGTCGATCTTTTCCGAAACAACTGTCATCTCGCGAAAAACGTCAATCGGCACCTCGTCACCGCCAAGGCCGATAGTTGAAATGAGCCCGCCATGATAGGACGGCATCAGACTGATCATTTTCGTCCGTGTGACATCGCCATTGGCATAAGCGTATTGACGCGAAAATTTGACAGCAGTGTCGATCGCTTCAGAACCGCCCGAAACAAAGAACGCGCGCTCAAAACCTGGCCCCGCGACCTCTGCCAGACGGTCAGCCAGCGCAATATTCTCATTCGTGCGTGCGACGCGGCTCTGAGCAAAACAGAGCTTCTCCACCTGATCCTTTATCGTTTCGACGACACGGCGGTTGTTATGCCCAAGATTGCTGGCAACCGGCCCGGAGGACATATCGATAAAACGATTTCCCGCCTCATCGTAGAGATAGATGTCGTCTCCGCGCACAATACGGGGGAGCGGCCAGTCCGGGTCTTCCTTGGCGAAAATATCCTGCGGACCACCGGGCGTTGGCCAGGCGTCGTCGTGCCGCTCAAGCGAATTATGTGCAAACGTCATGGCTTCATCTCCAGCGTCTCGGTTGAATTGGCTGCGGCAAGCACCGCATTACACAATACATTACATCCGGCTTCGCAATCCTTCGGCGTCGCGTTTTCAAGTTCGTTGTGGCTGATGCCGTTCTCACAGGGAATGAACACCATGGTGGTGGGGACAACTTTGGCCATGTGGCAGGCATCGTGACCTGCTCCAGAAACAATGTCCATGTGCCCGATGCCCATGCTTTCAGCCGCTGTTCGAACATAGCCAACAAGCGTTGGGTGGAACGGTACGCGGGCGATCGATACGTTGGCGTTCAAATCATACTCAAGACGATTTTCTTCAGCAATTGCACCAACGGCAGCCTCAAAGCGCGAGGTCATTTCCTCAAGCTCTTCTTCAGATTCGTGTCGAAAGTCCACGGTCATGTCCACGGCGCCCGGTATGACATTCGGTGAGGCTGGGTAAGGCGTGATGCAGCCGACTGTACCGCGGCCACCTTCAACGCCATTGGCAATTTCCCGTATTGCGAGGACTGCGTGGGCCGCGCCAACAAGCGCATCGCGCCTTGAGGCCATGGGCGTTGGCCCCGCATGTGCTTCCAGACCTGTAAAATTGAGTGTGTACCACTGTTGTGCAAAGGCTCCGGTGACGACGCCTACCTGCAGGTTCTTCTCTTCAAGAATAGGACCTTGCTCAATGTGAGCTTCGAAATAGCTGTGTACCGGATAAGACCACAGACCAAGGTCGCCCTTGTATCCGATATCGTCCAGGCCGGATTCTGCTGTGCCTGTTGGTGTCGCCATGGCGTAGGCATCTGTCAGTGAAAGCGCGCCGGTAAAGACCTCTGAGCCAATCATGGGTTTGAGGATGGCGCCTTCCTCGTTGGTCCAATTCACCACTTCAATCGGACGTTCAGTTTCGATGCCGCCGTCATTGAGGGAACGCATGATCTCGAGGCCGGCAAGAACGCCATAGGCGCCGTCATACTTGCCACCTGTTGGCTGGCTGTCGAGATGGCTGCCGACCATAACCGGCGGCAGACTGTTATCGCGGCCTGGCCGGCGTGCGAACATGTTGCCGAACTTGTCCACCTTCACGGTGAGACCTGCGCTCTCGCACCAGGATGTGAAAAGATCGCGCGAACGGCGATCTTCATCAGTGAACGAAATACGATTGACGCCGCCCTTGGGCGTTGCGCCGATCTCCGCCATCTCCATGAGAGCGGCCCAAAGCCGTTCACCGTTGACCCTGATATTTTCGTGCATGAAGTCCCACCCTTTATGTTTGAGCACCGGATGCTATTGAGGCAAAGATTGCGTGTCCACCCAATCGGCCCTCGCTACATGGCGTTAAATTGACGCCACCCCGAAATAAATATGCCTCGCTCGTTTCGTTTGAACGCTTGCGCGAACCTGCCCGCTGTTTATTGTTTGCACGCTCTCAATAACGGCCCGTGTCGAGGCTTTACATACCTATAGAGGGGTAGCAAACAATGACGCTCCATTTCACGGAAAGCGAATTTTCCGAGCGGCAAGCCCGCGTGTGCAAAAAAATGTCCGCTCTCGGCCTCGACGGCCTTTTGATGTTCAAGCAGGAAAGCATGTTTTACCTGACCGGATATGACACCGGCGGCTTCAGCATGTTCCAGGGCATGTACATGACTGCCGATGGTCGCATGGCACTTTTGACCCGCACGGCCGACCGCTTACAGTCGAAAATGACGTCGGTGCTCAAGGACATTCGCATCTGGTACGACAAGGAAGGCGCAAACCCGGCGATCGATCTGCGCGAAATGATGCGCGACTATGATGCCGAGGGGAAGAAGATCGGCGTCGAGTACCATGCCTTCGGATTGACGGCCCAGCGCGGCAAACTGGTTGATGCAGCCCTCGATGGGTTCTGCGATGTGATTGATGGATCTGATGTCGTGCGGGAAGTTCGCCTGGTCAAAAGCCCGGCGGAACTCGTCTATGTGCGCAAGGCGGGCGAACTCTGCGATGCGGCATGGGATGTGGCCAACAAGAAATCTGTACCGGGCGTGTTCCTTGGCGATGTCTACGGAGAGATGATGAACGTCATCATGAGCGGGGATGGTGATCCAAGCGCCAGCCGCTGGCCCATGGGCGCCGGCGAGAATGCCATGCTCGTGCGTTATCACACGGGCAAGGAGACCGTTGGCCCGCAGGATCAGGTATTGCATGAGTTTGCTGCGGCCTACCGGCATTACCACGCCTGCGCCATGAGCGTCGTGGCAACCGGCAAGGTGACGGAAAAACAGCTCGACATGCAAAAGGCCTGCGCCGAAGCGCTTGACCATGTGGAAGCGACATTACGTGCCGGAAACACCGTGGGCGATCTCTATGATGCGCATTGTGAAGTGTTTGACCGCACGGGCTATGGGCACGCAAAGCTCGCGGCCTGCGGCTACACACTCGGGATCGCCTATCCGCCCAGCTGGATGGACTGGCCGATGATCTGGAAGGACAATCCGCAAGTGCTCGAGCCCGGCATGGTCTTCTTCATGCACATGATCCTGCTTGATGACACCACCGGATTGAGCGTGTCGCTCGGCGAAACCGCAATCATAACGGACGGCGCCTGCGAGCCGATCTGTCATGCGCCGCGGGAACTGGTGGTGAACTGAGGCTTTTGCAGCTTAAACTGACTTGCCGCCGACCGATGGCGAGTAGACCATGAGCGAAAGGATTTCGAACAGGATCTGAGCGCCGGCCTGAGCGGTCGTTGTGTTGGCGTCGTAGGACGGCGCCACTTCGACAACATCGCCCGCAACAATATCGAGGCCTTTCATACCGCGGAGCAGCGCCATTGCTTCGCGGGTTGTCAGGCCGCCCACTTCCGGCGTTCCTGTCCCTGGCGCATAAGCCGGGTCAAGACTGTCGACATCGAAGGAAACATAGGTCGGCCCCTCTCCGACGACCTCGCGGGCCTTTTCGATGACCGCTGCCAGGCCCACCTCTTGCAGTTCATGAGCATGGATGACCGTCATGCCGCTGTCATAGGAAAACTCCCACAGATATTCTGCAGGCCCGCGAATGCCGATCTGGATGGTGCGCTTGGGATCAAGCACGCCATCAAGCACTGCATGGCGGAAAGGGCCACCGTGGTGAAACTTCTCACAATCGAATGCGCCCGCAGTGTCGCAATGAGCGTCAATGTGGATCATGCCAACCGGCTGCTCTTTGCCGACGGCTTGCAACAGAGGGTGAGAGACTGAGTGATCTCCTCCTATCGACAGTGGTGCAACGCCACTTTTGAGGATTTGGCTTGCCCACGCTTCGATGTCCTCGTGGCACATGTCGAGCTTAAAGCGCGAACGAAACGGCACATCGCCAATGTCAGCAACGCGCAATTCGGAAAGTGGAGCGCAATCCAGCACCTCATTATAAGGGCCAATACGTTCCACATTTCGTACAGCGCGCGGGCCGTATCGCGAGCCGGCGCGGTTGGTGACGGCAAGATCCATTGGCACTCCCATCAGCGCCACCTGCAGATCTCCAAAGTCTGGATTTGCCGGGTCAATCACATGTTGCGGTGCTGACATGAACGTCGAGATGCCAGCAAACGGCGCAGCACGGGTGCCGCTCTCGTTAAAGACCGTGTCGGCCACTTTGCGGAAATGCGGATTGAAGATCTCGCCCCCGTGCGCCTCGGCGTATCTATCGCGAAGTCGCTTCAGTTCCTGCTCATCCATTGGCTCAATCCTTCATCCACAAATCCTGGAGGCGGCGTTTTAGCGCCGCTTTTGTGCTGCAACCGGAACAACGGGCACCTGCCGCCGCGTTTCACGGTAAGTAATATAGAGGCCGGCAGCAATGATGATCGGGGCGCCGATCCAGACTTCGACCTCAGGCTTTTCCTGCCAGATCAGCCAGCCCCAAAGGCTGCCCCATACCAGTGCTGTATATTCGAATGTCGCGTTTATCGCCGCGGGCACCAGTCGGTAAGCCACGATGACCAGAAAATGTGCAGCACCTCCAACAAATCCGAGCACCGCAAAAAGCCATAGCTCTGATACCTGAGGCGTCTGCCAGGTCAACGCGGCCATGGGCGCAAAAGCCACAAAGGCGACAACGGTTGTGTAAGTGAATATGGCTGTGTTGGTTTCGGTCGCCGCAATTCGACGGGTGTAAAGAACGGCCAGCGCAAACACGAACGCGGATACAATCACCAGGAAGGCTGCCGACTGAAACGTATCAGAGCCCGGTTGCACAATGATCAGCATGCCAACGAAACCAACGCCGACCGCTCCCCAGCGGTGCGGTCCGACCCGTTCCCCTAGTATAGGCCAGGAGAGCGCCGTGATGAAAAGCGGTGCTGAGAACGCCACAGCAATAGCCTCAGCGAGAGGCATCAATGCCAGCGCCCAGAAAAAGAAGAACAGCGCTGCTGCCATGAGCAAGCCGCGGAGGATGTGGGCAAAGGGACGTTTGGTGCGCAAACCGGCGCCGCGCGTAAAGTAGATTACAAGCAAGGCCGGGATGAGGCCAAACAGATAGCGCAGGAAGACGGTTTGGCCAGGATCATACCCGAGAATGCCGATCTGCTTGGCCGCAACATCGACCATGGTGAAGATGAAGACCGCAACGGCCATCGTCGCAATGCCGCGCGATACATTTCCTCCCGCAGCTTCCATCGACAATATCCTTTTGCGTTCAGATCCGGACCTCTATCCGGCTCTACAGGCGGCAAGCCCTTCTGTCCAGAATTCCATTTCACAACATGCCGGGTGCAGAAGGAGTTATCTGGCTGCCGGCCGGGCCACAATGCCGTAGATCAGCAGCCCCCACCCCAACAGCGCCTTGCTGTGTTCTGATAAGGTATTGGAACCGCTAAAAGCCAGAGTAGTCATAGCATCGACGGGAGATGGCGGTGTCTGCACGACAATTTGCCAGGGCAGGCCTTCGATGATCGCTTGGTAGTAAAGGTAATAGAGCTGTGGAGAGAGCCAGAGAAAACTCCAGTAGAGCGCCAGGGAAATGGAAACGCGTATGCCCCAGCTCCTAAATCCACCCCGCACGGCGCACGTTATGAAGAGCGCCCGAGCAAAGAGGAAAAGACAGACGGCGAGCAACACTGACAGAACCGCAAGACCGATCTGGCCTGCAGACGTCAGCGTAAAAAAGGAATCTTCCCGATACATCATTCAAGTGTGGCGCGATTCCTGAGAAAAGAAAAAAGCGTCTTTAAAGGCTGCCGGTGAGGAGCCAGTCGGCGCATTGACTACCCAGTTCACTCACAGCCTTGCGCTCGTAAGCATCACTGTCTTCCGCACTCAGCAGATCGCGCCAACGGCCATTGGTGCCTTTGTGAACAAATGTCTCTGCACCGCCATCCCAGAAGGCACCTCCCAAAGGCACACTCGCCGAGGCGTTTGCTTTCATGTAGCCAAAACTGCAGTGCTCCAGGATCGTCTCCCATGTGCTTTCGTCGATGGAGATGTCGAGGAAGGTTGCAATGCGGCGAATTTCGCCCGGCATGTCGGCTTTCAATTCAGCAAAATGCACGGGCATAACGTTGGGCAAATCTTTGATCTCCCACCACGATCTCACGTTCTCCCAGAAAGGCCAGAAGGGATAGCCATCCTGTTCCAGCCACTGGCGAAAGTAATCGACCACATTATCCAAAGGGGGCCCGATTTGGGGGCCCACAAGCCCGGGTGTCAGATTGAGCGCGTCGTACCAGCTCTGATTTGCATTGGCGTGGTGATTGTACAGGCTCCAGACCACGTCACGACCGTCTCTTCCAATGTAGATGTATTTTGCCTTCGGAGAAAAAACGAGCGCATCAACCGGCAGATGCGATTTTAGAAATCGCCGATGTGTCTGGGCCTCGACTTCCGGCAGTTTCACTTCCTTCGGCGGCACCCGCAAGTCGAGCCACGGTGACATTTCAGCGACTGGCAACCCTTCCTCTCCCTTGAAGATGAGTTGGCAGATGATCTGCTGAAGCCAGGTGGTGCCTGCCTTCCCGTAGGTCGCAATGATGATGTCGTCATCACGAAACTGCAGGTCATTCCAGATCGTTGAATCAAAGTGATGGCTGTGAAACTCGCGCCGTTTTTGCGGCCAGTTGATGTTGCTCATATCTGCCTTCACTGCTGACAGCTCCCGCTGCAGCAGGCTCCAATAAACTGGATACAGCATGAACAGTTCACCCTTCTCAAGAAAGGCAAATTTCCGTGTCCCAATTCAGGGTCGCATGTAGCGGCGTGGCAGTTTGATATCGAGGCGTTCGCGGATTTTTGCATCCGTTGCCGAGTCAATGTGAGAGGGATAGTGCGAGGAGAGAATTTCCTTCTTCAGCGCTATGGCATTTTCAATGATGTCGGGTTTCTCCGCTTCGTTCCATTCTTTCGGGCTCATGCGGTTACCAAGCTTGGGGTAAACATACTCGGTCTGCATGAGATCGAGTGTCTGCGAATGGCCAAGGAAATGCCCCGGCCCTTCCATACACACCTCAGTGATCACGGCTGTTGCAAGGGTTTCATCCGTTACCTCAATGCCGCGCACATTACGGTTCACCGCGCCGATCATGTCGTTATCGATCAGAAGGCTTTCGTGACAGAATCCGAGCAGGCTGGCGTGCATGCCAACGGATTCATAAACCATGTTCAAACCGGAAACGCCCGCAAGCCCGGCGGTCAGGCCCTTTTCGTAACCGGCCTGGATGTCTGGCATCTTGCTGTCGCTCATACCAGCAGCGGAGCCGGTGGAGAGCTTGTAAAACTGCCCCATCTGGGCACAGGCCGCCGTCAGAAGGGCCTGCTCACCACTGCCGCCTGACATGGCACCAGTGCGTAAATCCGAAACGAACGGCCATGGCCCCATGATGCACGGGGCGCCAGGAACAATGGCATTCACATAAACCAGTCCGGCGAGACACTCGGCCACTTCCTGCACAACCGCACCAGCAAGGGCTGCCGGGCTCGTCGCTCCTGCCTGACCGGCTGCAAGCAGCAGCACAGGCATACCGCCCCGCACCGCCACTTCCAGACAGCGGCAGGCGTCTTCTGCGAACTTCATCGGTGGAACCACAAAGCAGCAGGACATGGAGACGAAGGGACGCGCCCGCCACGCCTCTTCGCTGCCTGCCACATAGTGCAGCATATGGAACGCCTCATCGAGATGATGAGGTTCAACGAAGCTTGTGCCTACGTGTTTGGAGGTGCCGGAAATGCAGGCGTAGCAAGTGTTGATATCGAGATCCATGGGGTCTTCCATGTCTCTGGCGACAACAGAACGCTGATAGAAGTGAATATGATCGCAAGTATCAACGATACGACCGGCATCGTAGAGGTCGGTCAAAACGGACTCACGGTAGGTGTTGGTTTCCGGTTCCGCGATGTGGACGGCAGCACCGGCTGTGCCGAAATAGACGCGCGAGCCATGCGGTGACAGATCGTGCTGCGGGTCCTGACCGCACAGGATGAAATCGCGGTTGGCATTAGCGACCATGTCTTCGACAACGGCGCGCGGAATTCGAATGCGCCCGTCGCTTCCCATAATGGCACCGACAGACGTCAGGTACTCTTCACAGCTTGGGATAACCGTTGAGAGACCGATGTTTTCCAAAAGGACGAGCGCCGCCTCGTGAATTCGCTGAATGTCGCGCTCGCTCAAAGGACGATACTGCCCGCCAATCATGCCGGGTTTTACCGCGGCCTGTTCCCGTGGAATGGGTGCAGCACGAAGGGCCCGTCGCGCATCCCGTCCGCCGCGCCGGCGGCTTGTGTCCTCAGCAACGCTCATCTCAATGGTCCTTCATGAAAGGATGGATTCCAAATTAGATTCTCTGCCCTATTGCGCCCCAATAATAGAGCTTTCTTTCTCACCATAATGTGAGATAAATTCACCTAACTGGCAACACAATCTGGTGTTGCACCGCACAAATCAGGGGTTTGCGGCTGATTGGTGACACAGAGGGGTGAACAGATTTGTCGAGACGGAGTTTTCCACCCCTTCGAGGTCTGCGGGTTTTTGAAGCCGTCGCCCGGCTTGGAAATTTTGATCTGGCTGCCCGCGAACTCAATGTCACGCGATCAGCAGTAAGCCATCAGATCCGCACGCTTGAAGACGCTGTTGGTTTTGAATTGTTTGAGAGGAATCACCGCCCTGCGCGGCTGTCCGATGCAGGCCAGACCTATTACCCGGTACTGCGGGACGCCTTCGACCGCATTGAGCAATCAACGAAAGCCCTTGCGCTTGAGCGCGATGCTGATGAGCTTGTCATCCAGGTTTACGTCACCGTCGCCCTCAAATGGCTCATCCCACGCCTTCATGATTTTGAACAGCGACACCCGGAAATGCGGGTTCGGCTGTCTACTTCCTATGTGGATTGGGACTTTGACGAGGAGCATGCCGATGTCGGCTTCATTCTGGCGCGTCGCAAGGATGCCGGACTGCACTATCGCCCCCTCTTCCGGGCGGAACTTTCACCTGTGTGTTCGCCTTTGCTGGTGAAAGACCAGACGCTGCCGCTCGAACCCGAGGCGCTGCGCGATCACACATTGTTGCATGTCTACACAGCGCAGGAAGACTGGCGCTACTGGCTGGAAGCCGCCGGGGTGAGCGACATCCAACCATCAGATCGCATTGCATTTGATTCTTACGTACTGGCGCAACAGGCAGCCGACGACGGACAGGGTGTGGCGATGACCCTTGGTCCGTTTGCAAAAGACGAGTTGCGCTCGGGCCGTCTCATCAAGCCCTTTGATTTTTCCGTGCCCTACGTGTGCTGGTGGGAGCTTGTGTGCTCAGCAAAAGATCGACACGCACCAAAGATTGAGAAGCTCGCAACCTGGCTTACTGAGCAGGTGCGGCTTGATCCCGAGATTGAGGAGCATTCATGAGGGTTGGAACCAATTAGGGGTGTATAGGCGCGTCCGACCATGTAGCAGTGGTGCATTGCTTTGTACGGGAAGGTGGATTTGCGCACTAACTCTTCTAGCGCATACGTCAAAATTCCTTTCAGAGCCGGCGCACCCAGTGAACAACAGGAACCCTGCCCATGAGCGTAGAGGCTGAGAGCACAAGCGAACCGGTACAACGCGGGCGACGCGGCGGCGGGCGGCGGGAACGTGCCAGCAATGCCGGCTCGAGCATCGAGCAACTTGCCTGGAAGCAACCGCGGATGCGCTTCGAACCCCTCAAGATCGTCTCAGATGACGAAATTGAATCCATCCACGAGGCCTCTCTTATTGTGTTGCAGGAAATGGGAATCGACTTTCTTTTGCCTGAAGCGCGGGCGATGCTCAAAAAGGCCGGCGCCGACGTAGATCCAAATTCCGAGCGCGTGCGCATGGATCGCGGTCTGGTGGAGCAGGCACTCAGCACGGTGCCAAAGCAATTCACTCTGCACGCGCGAAATCCGGCACATAACCTCGTCATGGGTGGCGATTACATGTCATTTGGCTGTGTCTCAAGCCCGCCCAATTCTTCTGACATGTATGATGGCCGACGCGCAGGCAACACCAAGGACTTCCAGAATTTTCTGAAGCTTTCCCAGTATTTCAACATCATTCACGTTATTGGCGGTTATCCGGTAGAGCCCATCGATCGGCATGCCTCAACGCGGCATCTGGATTGTCTGCGTGACATGGTGCAACTCACTGACAAGGTGATCCACGCTTATTCACTGGGCATCGAGCGCATACAGGACGGTATTGAGATTGCGCGCATCGCCCGTGGGGTGAGCCATGAGCAGCTTGAGCAGGAACCCTCCCTGATCTCAATCATCAATACCAACTCACCTCGCAAGATCGACAGCCCCATGCTGCGCGGCATCATTGAAATGTCTTCGCGCAACCAGGCGATCTGCGTGACGCCGTTCACGCTTGCCGGTGCCATGGCGCCCGTTACACTAGCGGGCGCTCTGGTACAGCAAAATGCAGAGGCACTCGCAGGCCTTGTCATGACGCAGGTGGTACGGCCCGGTGCGCCTTTCATCTACGGTGGCTTCACGTCAAACGTGGACATGAAGTCAGGCGCTCCCGCTTTTGGTACTCCTGAATACATGAAGACAGTCGTGGCCGGGGGGCAGTTGGCCCGTTTTCATGGCGTCCCCTACAGGACGTCCGGCGTCAATGCCGCCAACACGGTCGATGCACAAGCGGCCTACGAATCCGTGTTTTCCCTTTGGGGTCTTGTCATGGGTCAGGGCAATCTCATCAAGCACGCGGCGGGCTGGCTGGAGGGCGGGCTTTGCGCGTCGTTTGAGAAATTTATCCTTGATGTCGATCTACTGCAGATGACAAGCGAGTTCCTTGAGCCAATCAAAACCGATCCGGCATCACTGGCACTGGAAGCCATTCGCGATGTCGAACCGGGCGGGCATTTCTTCGGGACCGAGCATACGCAAGAGCGCTACCGGGATGCCTTCTATTCCCCGATTGTTTCTGACTGGCGCAACTACGAGACCTGGTTCGACGCCGGACAGCCGCATTCCTGGCAAAAGGCAAATACGCTGTTCAAACAGGCATTGAACGAGTATGAAACGCCAGCGCTCGATCCGGGAATTTCTGATGAACTTGACGCATTTGTGGAGAAACGTCGCGAAGAAGGTGGCGCACCAACAGATTTCTAATCGTATGCTTGGAGACGTAGGTGCCAACGGGCCGCTCTGATAAAAAGGCGTTCGCCTATTTGATGCAGGGCACGCG
>JAJFHB010000103.1 GCA_021775795.1 Hyphomicrobiales bacterium
CACGCGCCTGCACTGCTTCAATGACGGCGGGATGGTCATGGCCGATGATCGTCGCACCTGCACCGCAGACATAATCAACATATTCGCGGCCCTCCATGGAAATGAGCCGCCCACCCCGCCCTTCCTTGATGATAAAGCGCACATCCTCGGGCAACGCATAGCCGCCAAGCCCAGCGCCTGGAAGAGTGGCCTCGGCAATGCCGAAGTAATCTTCCTGCGAGCGTTCTATAACCACCGGTGCAGCATCCGACATCATCACTCTCCTCAAAAAACTCAAGATTCTCAGTTTCGTGGCAACAAGTTTTCGGCATCGTACGCTGGTTCAGTCAACACTGTAGCCAGCCTGGGCTCACCCATAATCATGACGTCCAGCCGTTGTCCGGCTTGCGCAAACTTGGTTTTGACATAGGCAAAGGCCAGCAGTTTTCCGGTCCGGTGACCGAAGGCGATTGAGCTGGTCAGGCCAACCTGCTCGCCATCTACAAGAACGGCCTCTCCACCATGGCCATCACTCAGACCATCGGCTTCAATTTCAAGATAGGCACATATCCAGGGCAGCGCACCATCGGCAGATATCTGCGTGGCGGCCTTTCCAACGAAATCAGGCTTTTCAAGCCTTACAAATCGCATGACATCAGCTTCCGGCAATGTCACTTCGTTCGTAAGCTCACCTGCACCTTTGAACATTTTCTCCATGCGCATGGCATTCATTGAAAACGAGCCGTAGTCAGCAATGCCATGTTTTTCACCGGCTGCCCACAGCGCATCGTAAACCTCAAGCAGGCGTTCACGCGGACCGTGAATTTCCCAACCGAGCTCTCCCGCATAGGACATACGAAAGGCCCACATCGGCGCACCTGCGACAACGATCTCCTGAGCGGTGAGCCAACGGAAGGCGTCATTATCCAGGGCGGCTGTACTGCAGGCACTGAGTATTTCCCGTGCCCTTGGGCCGTTCAGGGCAACGGCGCCCCAGGCATCGGAAAGATTGGAGATGGCAACATCATCATCGCTCTTCTTGCGCAGATGCAAATAGTCAAGCAGGCGCTGTTCGAAGAAGGCCGCACAGGTGAAATAGAAGCGATCTTCTGCCAGCCGGACAATCGACGCTTCGAGCTCAATGCGTCCGTTTTCGTTGAGAAGATGAGTCAGGGCGATACGCCCGGTTGTCGATGGCAATCGATTGGGGACAAGGCCATCGATGAAACCCGCAGCAGCGCTACCTGAAACTTCGATTTTGGCAAAGGCGGAAATATCCATGATGCCCGCCGCATCCCGCACCGCTTTCACTTCTTCCGCCACGACTTCGTGCCAGGGTGCTCTGAGGAAAGAATAATAATCGCGCTGCTCGACACCGCCCCGCGCGAACCATCGCGGCCGCTCCCAACCATAAACCTCTTCGAAGACGGCACCCCTTTCCTTCAACCGTTGATAAAGAGCGCTTGGCCTGACGGGTCTACCGTCCAGACGGTTGAGATGCGGAAATGGTATTTCGTGGCGCAGAAGATAGTCTTCCTTCGCCTTGGTGATCTGATAGTCGCGGTCGGCAAAAGCACCATAACGGCGCGGATCAAAGTCTCGCATGTTGACGTCCGGCGAGCCGTGCACCATCCAGCGTGCCAGTTCCCGTGTCAGCCCCGGACCCCAGCCGATACCGATCTGACAGCCGCAATCAAGCCAGAAATTCTTCAGCCCGGGCGCGGGCCCAATCAGAGGGTTACCATCGGGAGGATGGGAAATCGCGCCATGCACCTCACGTTTGATGCCGCGCTCCGCCAGCACCGGCATCCGGTCCATGGCATTTTCCAGCCACGGCATGATGCGGTCATAGTCGGGGTCGAACAGTTCATTTTCCGCTTCCCACGGGCAACCATCCAGCCAAACCGCATTGGGATTGGCTTTTTCGTAAATCCCTATGAGGCCTGATTTCTGTTCCATGCGAATGTAACCGGATACCAGGCGGTCATCCCGCACCACCGGCAATTCCTGCTCCAGATCCATGAACTCAGGCACTGTGTCTGTGATCAGATAATGATGGGTCATGGACGTTGCTGGAATGTTCAGCCCGACCCATTCTCCAACCTGGCGCGCGTAGGTACCGCCGGCATTCACAACATGTTCGCAGACAATCTCACCCTGTTCAGTGAAGACGCGCCACTCACCGTTGTCTTCGCGCTTTATATCCGTTGCCCGGCAGCGCCGGACTATCCTGGCGCCAAGCTGCCTGGCACCCTGAGCCAGCGCAAAGGCTGCACCTGCAGGGTCCACATGGCCATCTTCCGGCGTGTGCAATGCAGCCAGAACACCATCAAGATTGTAAAACGGATGCAACTCACGCACCCGTTCGGGCCCGACAATCTCCATTGGAAATCCGAGTGCCTTGCCAACGCTGATCGTGTGCTTCAGCCAGTCCAGTTCATCACTCGTGTACGCAAGCCGGAATGAACCGCAGCCATGCCAGGTCACCGACTGGCCTGTCTCCTCCTCCAGCACTTTGGAGTAGAGATCAATGTTGTAGCCAACGCACTTGCCGAGAGCGAAGCTTGAGGTGGAGTGGGTGATCTGCCCCGCGGCATGCCAGGTGGAACCGGATGTCAGCTCCGCCTTTTCCAGCAGGACAATATCATTCCAGCCCTCATGGGCCAGATGATAGGCCAGCCCGCAGCCCATAATTCCGCCGCCGACAATGACCACACGGGCATGCGAAGGCACCATAATTTTCACTCCGGTAGCTGACGTTTCTTAATGGACAGAGCTATCGTACAAATGTACACTCGTCAATCATGAATGATATGATTGTACCATCACACGATTCCCCAGCACCAGCAGAGGTGTTGGACCGGCTTGCCGGCGAGCTCCAGGAACTGACCCCGGAAGTTCGCAAGGCAGCCGCCTATGTTCTTGAAAACCCGAATGAGATTGGTGTCAGTTCAGTGCGCGAAATTGCCCGCGCCGCAAAAGTCAAACCGAACACCTTGGTGCGCATGGCGCGCACTGCAGGATTTGACGGTTTCGAGGAATTCCGCAAACCTTTCCGCGAAGAAATTCGCCAGGGGCGCGACAGTTTCCCCGACCGCGCCCGCTGGCTGCAGTCGCTTTCAAAGGGCGGCAAGCTGGATGGTCTCTATGCCGAGATGGCCAGGGCCTCTATTGCGAATATCGAGGCTCTCTATTCAAGCACCGACACACCCGCTTTGAAGGCTGCCGCCGACGAGATTGTCGAGGCGCGGACAACATATGTGCTGGGTGTCGGCATTGCCAACGCGATCGCCCGCAACTTTGCCTATCTCGCCGCCATGGCTGTAGATTCCGTGACATCGATCCCGCGCGATGGCTCGCTGCCAGTCGATGGTCTGGTGCGCGCCGGGAAAGACGATGTCCTTGTCGCCATGACGTTCAGGCCTTATCGCCGTGAAATCGTTGAAGCGGTTGAAACAGCACTGGCACAGGGTGTGACCATCATCGGCATCTCTGACAGCCTTGCATCACCCATTCTCGCCAACGCCAAACACCGTTTTGTCGTGCCGATGGAAACGCCGCAGTTCTTTACGTCAACCGTTGCTCTTTCCGCTTTTCTCGAAACCCTCATGGCATTCGTTATTGCGGATGCGGACGCAGAGGTTATCGCCAATATCGAACGATTTCACGAGCGCAGACATGCGCTGGGCATCTATTGGAGTGAGCAGGAATAGCGGCCATGAACAAACCTGAAGCGCAACCGGTTCACTCGCTGGAACCGCGTTACTACACGGACCCGGCGATCTTTAAGCAGGAAATGTCCGGTCTCCTGACCCGCACCTGGCAGTTTGCCGGTCATGCCTCCGAACTCGAAAATCCTGGCGACTACTTCAGCTATGAGATCGCCGGACAGAACCTCTTTTCCATTCGCACGCGCAACGGCGACATCAAGACCTACTACAATGTCTGCCAGCATCGGGCTCATGAACTGGTGTCGGGCTCCGGCAACTGCGGCGTGATCGTTTGTCCTTATCACGCCTGGACGTATGAGCTGACCGGCGAACTTCGCAGTGGCCCCAACATCAAATCCGTACCCGGCTTTGACCGCGCGGCAATTAAATTGAATGAGGTCAGCACCGAGAATTATTGCGGCTTCGTCTTTGTCAATCTTGATCCGAATGCCGAGCCGATGGGGGAATGGTTTCCGAACGCAAAAGAGGAGTTGCGTGCCTTCGTTCCCCAGATCGACGATCTCAAACCCGTCGATTGGGTCGGAGTTGAAGAACAATGCAATTGGAAGGTCTCAATCGAGAATTACTCCGAATGCTACCACTGCTCGCTCAATCATCCAGCCTTCGCCAACGGTGTCGTCAAACCGGAAACCTACGATATTCAACCTCAAGGCTATTGCCTGCGGCATACCACTGAATGTCAGAATCTGGATCACATGAGCTATCCGATTGATCCGGACTCAAATGAACACGCCAGCGAATACTCATCATGGTTCCTGTGGCCTGCCTTCTCGTTTCAGGTCTATCCCGGCAACGTCTTGAACACCTATCACTGGCGGCCGGTAAGTGTGGATCGTGTTGCCGTCTGGCGCGGCTGGTACACGGTTGGCGGAGTCGCTTCCGAAATTGTCCGCCAGCTCGCCGTGCAGGATCGCGAAACCACCGTTGAAGAGGACATCCGCCTCGTTGAATCCGTCCAGCGCGGTCTCATGAGCCGCGGTTACAGGCCAGGGCCTTTGGTGCTCGACCCGAAGAACGGCGTGAATTCAGAGCACTCAGTGCAAACTCTGCAGCAATGGATGCGTGAGGCTGTCGACACTGAAGCCGCACCACATTCCTGAGGGCACTGGGCGATGAACAAGATCCTTGCCTTGTGGGCAACACCGCGCTCAACCTCAACAGCGTTTGAATGGATGATGCGGATGCGCGGTGACATGACATGTTTTCATGAGCCATTCGGGGAAGCCTGGTATCAGGGAGACGATGCCCGCTGGCCACGCATTAATCCCGACAGCCCGCGCGTTCCAGGCCTGACATTTCAAGGTGTCTGGGAAAAACTGCGCGCGGCGGCAGCACAGGGACCGGTGTTCTCAAAAGACTTTCCACATTACATCGAGCACATGTGGACAGACGCATTTCTCGCCCATTTCACCCACTCATTCCTAATCCGCGATCCGGCGAAGGTCGCGACCTCCATGTTCAAACACTGGCCTGACTTCGTCCTCGAGGAAACAGCCATACCAGAGCAACGCGAATTGTTTGACCGCCTCTGTGACCTGCACGGAGAAATCCCGCCGGTCATTGACAGCGATGATTTGCTGGAAGATCCCGTCGGCCTCGTTGCGGCCTATTGTGATGCCGTCAACATACCGTTCATGACCGCAGCGCTGTCTTGGGAACCGGGCGACAGGAGCGATGTCTCTTGGTACGACGGTGGGTCCTGGCACGCCAATCTGCGCACATCTGACGGCCTGAAACCCCAACCCCGCACTTACATTGAAATCTCTGATGCTCCGGACAGGGTGCAGGAAATCTACCACACGGTACTGCCGCACTATGAGGCCATGCACAAACACCGCCTGAGAGTTAGAACGCAATGAAGATCACACGGATAAGTGCTTACGAAGCGCGGCTGCCGTACATCGGTGGCCAGTATGTTTGGGGGCGTGGCGAAATCATTGAAGTCGCGCTCAGCGTTGTCATTGTTGTCGAGACCGATGCAGGCATCAGCGGTTGCGGAGAATGCTGCCCCATCGAAGGCAACTATCTGGCCGCCTATCCCGAAGGCATCATCCCGTCACTTATACGCCTCGCGCCTGCACTCATCGGCGAAGACCCGAGAGAAGTTCATGCCATAGAGAGGACGATGGACGGCGTGCTTAGAGGCCATCCCTATGCAAAGTCGGCCCTCGATGCGGCCTGTTGGGACATCCTGGGAAAAAGCACCGGACTGCCCGCATGCACATTGATGGGCGGACGGCTGACCGACGGTGGACCCATGTACCGCGTGGTGCCGCAAAAGCCGGTTGACGAGGCTGCTCACGAGATGGAGGCGCATCGGGCAGCCGGTTACCGTCAGTTCCAGATCAAGGTCGGCAATGACTGGGAGCGCGACATCGATGCAATCCAAATGGCCGCAGGGCTACTCGCCCCGGGCGAAAGCGCATTTGCCGATGCCAACACGGGCTGGACCGTCAACGAGGCAGTGCGGGTTGTTCGCGCGGTCAAGGACACAGGCATCATGATTGAGCAACCCTGCCCCACGTACGAAGAATGTCTACATGTCCGTTCCCGGTGCGATTTGCCCATGAAGCTTGACGAATGCGTCACAGGACTTCCCATCGCTGAACGCATTGTGCAGGACAAATCAGCTGAAGTTGTCTGTTTGAAGCTGTCCAACCTCGGCGGCCTGACAAAGGCCCGGCGCGTGCGGGACTACCTCGTTGAACATGGATTGCACGTGGTTGCGGAAGACACCTGGGGCGGGGAGATCACAACTGCCGCCGTCGCTCATTTCGCAGCTTCTACACCTGACAGATTTCTCTACAACACCACTGATCTTTGTAACTACGTCACGGCCTCGACGGGCATTGAACGTCCGCGCGTTGAGAATGGACGGCTGTATGCAAGTGAGGCGCCGGGTCTGGGCGTCGAGCCGGACTTCGAAGCTCTTGGCGCCGCTACCGCCGTTTACGAATAGAGAGCCCATCATGCACATTACCCGGATCACCATTTGGCACCTCGACCTTCCCCTGCACAAGCCCTACTGGCTATCCGGCGGGCGTTTGAAGTTCGAGGAACTCGACACGACAATCCTGCGCATCGACACGGACGAAGGCGTATCCGGCTGGGGCGAAGGCTGCCCCTGGGGCGTTACCTATCTGCCTGCATTCGGAAAGGGCATTCGCGCCGGCTTGCAAGAGCTCTCCCCTCTCCTCATCGGCAAGGACCCGCGCCGTCTCGACGACATCAACCGGACGCTCGATCTTGCCCTGCCCGGACATCCCTACATCAAAGCTGCCCTGGATATGGCCTGCTGGGATATTCTCGGCAAGTCCGCCGGAATGCCGGTTTGCGATCTGCTGGGTGCCCGGGAGCCTGCTCCCGTCCCCATCGCTTCCAGCGTCTCCACCGGAACACCAGATGAAATGCTTGCTGAAGTCGAGCGCTTTCGCGCCCTTGGCTACCGTGTCCATTCCTGCAAGGTCGGCGCCGATGTCCACCTCGACATCAAGCGCATCAATCACCTGGCTGAAAACGAGCGCGATGGTGAGATCATCTTCTATGACGCAAACCGGGCGTGGCTGCCCCGCGAGGCCATCACCGTCATGAATGCCATATCAGGCATCACGTCCTGGTTTGAGCAGCCCTGCGAAACACTCGAGGAAATAGCTCAGGTGCGCCGCCTCACGTCTCACCCCATAGGCGTGGATGAAGCGCTGCATACCTACAACGACCTCGTGAGAATTCAGGCGGATGGCATTGCCGAAATCGTCAACATCAAGATCAACCGGGTCGGCGGCCTGACGAAGGCCCGCCGTCTTCGCGACTTCTGCCTAGCGACTGGCATTACCATGCTCATCATGGATACCGGCGGCACCGTTCTTTCCGACACAGCCGTTGCCCATTTTGCACAGAGCATTCCCCCGGTCTCCTGCCTGGGAGTCTGGTCCTGCCAGGAAATGGTCAGCGTCGATCCCGCTCCCGGCCAGGGTGTACGCAATGTTGAAGGCTGTTTCCTAGCGCCTGCGGCACCGGGACTCGGTGTTGAGCCTGAAGAGAAACTTCTGGGAGAAGCAGTGGCGGTCTACAGCTAACAGAATGCGCCTTGAACGGCCCAGAACTTGGGCCGCTCGACTTTCGGAGCGCCTCGCAAGCCAACAGTTGCCTGATAATTTCAGAGCCGGGAAATGAAACCCTGGCTTATGGCCACAGTAAGGTCCCGAAGTTCCAGATGAAGGCTGCACGTACGACGTGAGTGTCAAAATCAACCTTGTGGAAGTGCGGCACTGCTAGTGGAAAGCGATACTTTTCCGACCCATAGGTACCGAACTGATACTCACCACGGATGCTGATCTGCTCGGTCACCGCCCATTCCATACCGGCGCCAATGACAAAGCCCACATGCGCATTAGAGTCCTGGCCGGATGTAGGCTCGGTAGAGTCGCCCCCGGCAAAACCAACGCCAGCGGTGATGAACAGCAGATACTGATCCATAGCATAGCCGGCCCGACCTCTGATCGTACCGATTGCTTCGATGTCGAAATCGCCGACAAAGCCACGGTTACCATCAAGCGTACCGGCAGAAACATCACCTTCAAGGCCGTAGACCCACTGACCATTCTGGAAATTTATCCCAATCAGGCCGCCGCCAAGAAATCCACCCATATCGAAATCATTGTCTGGCCCGGGTCCAGCCGCGCTGCCGCGGCCATAGTCAACGTCACCCCAGGCACCGCCTGCGTGCGCACCGAGGTATAAACCCGACCAGTCGTGCATCATCGGAACTGGGTACGGATCAGCCGCCTTTGCCCCATGCAAATTGACGGCGGATAAAAGTAGAACCGCACCAGCAAGCAAGATGTTTCTAACGGTCATTGTCATATCCCCATAGGCCAGATCGAATCTTGAAGAACGGTAAGATCTTTTGGTTCCAAAAAAAAGATTGGCAAGCACGTATCAACAGGAAAAATGCAAGTTGCGACGAATTTGTCACAGTTGGATGCAAGCATCATTGCGTTAGTCAACTGTCATTACACTAGCCGACGGCAATGCCCCGTCCGTGCTGCTGGTTTCAGTCGACAGCATGTTACAGAATAGGGGAGTTCCGGGGTCGGATACTCTTGTGACGATTATTACAGGAAGCAATCGGTCAAAGAACGCAAGAGAGAAGCTGGGCGCTATTCGGTTACTTTCGAATATTATGCTCTCCGAAGCACTCAACATCGTCCGCATCTACATAGCCGCCAAAGTACGCTCCTGAAAGTTTGAGTCTGTCGCCCCGCCCATATTACTCGACCGTTGATGTTGGGACCTTCCAACTCGGCCTTCGCCGACGCCTGACACTCATAGATGGGATTGCCGGAAGCTGCAGGTGGCTCTCCAGAACAAGACCTATTTTCTGACCAGGCGAACTTTGTGTCGTTGCACAGCATTCACATACTCTGAAAAATCTCCGAAAACAGACGTCCGATTGCTTTGCTTGCCCTTAAAATCCGCGAAGCCAGCGCCCCCCAGCCAGATCTCCACGTCAGATGGAATACACTCTTCGAGACGAAGAACCTGGGCATCGACGCCCCCTTTTGGCGGGATTGTCGAGCCGATCCCGATGGCACTCGCCTTGAGGGACATGCAGGCCTGAGCCAGGGAGTCGATTGGGAGTTGAGGGCCCAAATACAGAGCCCGCACACCACAGGATTGGGTCGCGACCGCTGCCGTCAGCGCCCCCATTTCATGTCGATCGCTCGCGATAGTCGTAAAAATGGCAAGAGCCTTGGAAGTGGATGGCCCGGCGAACCGGAGTCCCTGGCCAAGTAGCGTTCTGACGATCGCAGATACCGCATGCTCGGCCTCAATCGACAACTCGCCTTCCTGCCACAATGCCCCAACCTGAGCCATGAGTGGCTCAACAACCTGGGCTGCAAAATCGACCGGCCCCAGGGTTGCGTAGTGAGCCGAAAGGCGGCGTTCGACAATTTCTGCATCTATGGTACGCACCGCAGCAAGCACGTCGTTCAGCGGAATTTCGCTGACCGGGTCGCACTCGCGGGCAATACGTTTCAGTTCCGTCAGTTCAAGCGAAACAAGTTCGCCGATACGATATCCACTGTCCAAACACTTCTTGAGAAGCTGCAGGCGATAGACATCGATGTCGGAGTACAATCGTACGCCGTCTACACTTGGTGTTGCCGGCATGAAGCCATACCGTTGTTCCCAGGCGTGCAGGACCTGCTTTGAGAAGCCGGTAAGCTCAACAACCTCTCTTAGTTTGTACTCCACTAACATCTCCGTACACATGTGCTCCGGTAATCAGAGCTGTCACATTCAACTAAGCCTGCTTCAACAATACACGTCCAGGCTTCCCGATACGAATGCGGGCGCAAACGCATGGGCAGATAACTGGCTACCGGTTACCGTTTGTTTACGATTTGCGTAAACAAATGGTTTTACCAAAATGGTAAACACCAGCAAACGGATACCCTTGCCCAATTCAGCATGATCGCCCCTTCAAGTCTCGCGGAAGCAAACCGCAATGTTGGTTCAGATCAACAAACCCCGTCAAATTCTGATTGCCCGGGGGCACACCGTCAGCCTGAAGCTGCATCGTCCACCTACACAGCCCAGCACAAACGGGACGCTCATCGTTCGAGTAGAAGTCTTGTTAAAGGAGTAATTGATGAAACTCGGAATACTCACACCCAGCAACTACAAGCTGTCGACGAAATTGCCCGCCATTGTCTTGAGCAGTGCGTTGTTATCCATTCTTGCTCTTGGAATTGCGAGCTATGTCGCCGCGCGTGGTCAGGCCTACAGCTTGATTGAAGGACGGTTGGAAGCGGTCCTCATCGCAAAGCGAAGCGAACTGAACAACTACTTGGACAGCATCGAACAGGATCTTCGCATCGTTGCGTCCAATGCAACGGTGGTAACAGCGCTGGGGGAGTTTTCAACCGCCTGGCGGCAGATGGGTTACAGCCAGACCAGCCGTCTTCAATCAGCTTACATCGAGAACAACCCCCACCCACTAGGCGAGAAAAACAACCTGGACCGGGGAGACTCGGGCAGTTCTTATGATGAGGTGCACGCAAGACACCATCCCTGGTTTCACGCGGTCCTGCAGGAGCGCCAGTACTACGATATCTTCCTTTTGGATCTCGACGGCAACCTCGTCTACACCGTGTTCAAGGAGCTTGATTACGCAACAAATCTGAACTCCGGCGAATGGAGCGATACCGATCTCGGCAACGCCTTCCGCTCAGCAGCTGCCTCTTCAGAAGCAGGTTCCATCCATTTCTTCGATTTTGAACCCTACGCCCCTTCCTACGACGCTCCAGCCAGCTTCATGTCGACCCCCATCTTTGATGGCGGGCAGAAAGTTGGTGTGCTCGTGTTTCAGATGCCGATCGACGCTATCAACGCCATGATTACGGCCGCTGAGGGTCTTGGAGAAACCGGCGAAATAATGATCGTTGGAACAGACAGGCTCATGCGCAATGATTCACCCTTTACCGATGACAACGACATTCTCCAAACCAGCATCAATAACGACGCTGTCACCACAGCATTCTCAGGCACCGAAGGGAAAGTCGTGGATTCAGGCTACCGCGATACGCGGCTTGATTACGTAGCCGTGCCCTTCTCGCATGGCGAAATCACCTGGGCCCTGGTTGCTGGCCAGAGTGTCGAAGAGATCAACATCCCAATCAATGGGCTGCGCAATGAACTTCTTCTCATAGCAGCCATCCTGCTCGTCCTGACTGGGATCATCGGGTTCTTCATGTCCCGCTCAATGACCCGCCCTATATCACGGCTGGTGGGGCAAATGCACCATCTGGCCGGTGGAAACACGGACATTGATACGGACAACGCAAACCGTCGCGACGAGATCGGCGACATGGTTCGGGCAGTCATGGTTTTTCGTGACAACGCCGTCGAACGAACGGCTCTCGAGGCGTCAAAGTCAAAGGACGACGAGAAAATCCTACAACGCCAGAAACACGTGGATGAGCTCATCACAAGCTTCCGCGGCACGGTGATCCACAGCTTGCAGGAAGTGAGCAGCAACACCTCACAAATGGAAACGACGGTAAATGCACTTTCAGAGGCGGCAAGACTGACATCGGAACAGGCCGGTACAGCTGACGCGGCTTCGAACGAAGCCTCAGTGAATGTCCAAGCTGTTGCCAGTGCGGCAGAAGAACTTTCTGCATCGGTCGATGAGATTTCACGGCAGATCAACCGCACCAATGAGGTGGTAAACAGCGCAACCGAAGCCACAGAGGTAACGAACAGCAAAGTTGCCGGCCTCGCCGAAGCAGCGCAACGCATCGGTGACGTTGTATCGCTCATTCAGGATATTGCCGAGCAAACCAATCTGCTTGCACTCAATGCAACGATTGAGGCGGCGCGCGCCGGCGACGCGGGCAAAGGGTTCGCAGTGGTTGCATCGGAAGTGAAGGAGCTTGCCACCCAAACAAGCAAGGCAACCGAAGACATCAGTGGGCACATCACATCCATTCAGGAAGAAACCAAAGGTTCTGTCGACGCCATCGGCGAGATCGCAACGATCATGCAGGATGTCAAACAAAGTGCCGCATCGATTGCAGCAGCTGTGGAAGAGCAAAGCGCTTCCACGGTCGAAATCGCTCGTAATGTGCAGGAAGCAGCAACAGGATCAAACACCGTCTCGCAAAGTGTGGAGAGTGTTACCGCAACAGCTGCAGAAACTTCTGCAGCCGCTGCGCAGATGTTGTCTGCAACCGGTGATGTGACACGTCGGGCAGATGAGCTTCGCGGCGTGGTCGACGAATTCCTTGATCAGGTCGCAAGAGCATAGGGCATCACAATATCACCGCGGACGGAAGACAACAGCGCCGGGGGGCGTTGACTTCCCGATGTCAGGAAGGCGGGCTGTAACAGGCCCGCCTTCTCCTGTTTAGGGGCTTGAACCACCCGGAAAGCGTTGACTGCCGATCCCACGACGGCCATAGCGACCGCGACCTACAATTAGATGCTCAATCGAGCTGCAACACCAATTCCTCCGCACACTCTCTTGCGAACCGGGCAAAAGACGTCGGCGGGCGCCCCATGACTTTTTCGAACTCGTCTGACACGGCGGCATAACGCCCGGCTCTGATGTTGACGTAGAGCTGCATATCCAGATCGAGACTCCAGGCCTCTTCGCCAAGTGCGAGCTGACGCTCACGAAAAATATTGGGCGCCATGTCCGCATAAACGAAGTCGCGGCCCGTTGCTTCTGACATGTGGCGGGCAAGATCGCTGTAGGAAAGGGCTTCGGGCCCGCTGATGATGTAACACTTGCCGTCGTGGCCACTTTCAGTAAGAACCTTCACGGCCATGTCGGCAATATCCCGTGTATCAATCCAGCCGATGCGGCCTTCGCCACCAGGCAACTCCATACGCCCGCCAGGGGCATAGCTGAACATCATCTGCATGAACCAGCTCGGCCGAATGTGGGTCCAGGCCAGCCCTGAGCGCTCAAGCGCCTGTTCGGCCAACCCGTGACGGCGCGCCAGATCTTCCCTGGAGTTGAGGTCCGCTGATCGCGCCGACAGACGCACGACATGGCGGACACCTGCAGATTTTGCAGCCGCCAGGAAGTTTTCGAGCATGGCCACATTATCTTCAGGATCAGGCGTCGCATAGTACGCCCGCTCGATGCCGGTGACTGCCGCTGCAAGCGAAGCGCCATCCCGCAGGTCACCTTCGACCACTTCATCGGATGACAACTCCAGGTGAGCAGTCTTGTTCCGGTCACGCGTCATGACGCGCAAGGCATGCCCACCCGATTTGAGCTTGCGCACGACCTCGCGTCCGACATGACCGGTCGCACCAACAACAAGAACTTTTGTCATCCTGAACTCCCCGGCAAACACTCCCTGTCCCGACGCGCCCTAGGTACTGGCTCGTCAGTCAGGAGCTGGTCTCTACTCTCCGCGGCAGTAGTAGTCGTCGTATGCCGCACCGCACCCCCAGCCGCATCCAAGCTTCCACTGCTCGCTCACACTTGCCTTGCCCTCACACCACGCGATGCATTGACGAAACTCTGCTTCGGTAGCCGCAATGCGCGTTATCTGCAGTTCATCAGCAGCAATATGCGGGTCGTTCACTGCGAGACTTGGAAGAGTTACGATGGCGCCTGCTTGAGGTGTGAGTTGGGTAAAAAAACCGAGTGCCACGAAGACACAGACTGATGCAATGGCGATAATCATGCGCATATCAAATTTGCCTTTTTGCCGAGATTAAGCCGATGCAGCACCTTTGTCATATCGGCATGAGCTCAAGGGGCGCTGCGGTGAGACACGTTAGTCGCAATGAGAACATACCAGAAAACCGAAATGAGTGCCCAAAGTGCCGAGCGATGTAGCGGGTGCATGTGCGGCTCTGGACCACGCGCTGATCGCCGGGTCCAGATGTCGCCGCTGGCTTGCCAGCACAGTGTTACAAAGAGCTAATGTAAACCGGCTATCTAATCCAGAGCGATCAGCGTAGATTGATCATGATGTTTGCAGAGTTGCATCGGAAACACCGCGCACAACAAGACCGTTGGCCGCAACCCTCACACCAAACATCCATCGAGATCTTGATCAGACCCCGGGGTTAGGATTGAATATTGCCTGCCGCGATCAAAGTCTGAATTTCAACACAGGCAACACGCTCACAGGTGGACAGTCCTCCTGTTTAAGGAAGGGCGAAAGTATGATTTTCCGCACAGCAATGGCCGCCATGGCACTTTTGATGCTGGGAGGCGTGGCGCAAGCCTGCCCAAATCCGGAACTGGATCCCCTCTATGGCGAGGTCACGTTGTATGAGGGCTTCTATCCTAATCCGCACTCAGAATACATTGAAGTCGGTGGGAAAAACCGGATGGACCGGTGCATGGACACGTCCATCCAGGGATCGGTCGCAACCAATCCCGATTATTATCTGTATTATGAATCTTCAGGAAATTCGACGCTGACCCTGTTCCTGGAAACTTCCACAGATTCTGTACTCCTGGTGGTCACACCCTGGGACGAATGGTTCGTTGATGACGACAGCGCCGGCAACAGCGATGCATCTATCACCATCGAGAATGCGGCTACTGGCTGGTACGCCATCTGGGGTGGCTCCTACGGCGGCGGCGCTGGCCAGCCCGGCAACCTCTTCATTACGGAACGATCGAATGTTGC
>JAJFHB010000104.1 GCA_021775795.1 Hyphomicrobiales bacterium
CCCACCACGATCACCGGCGCCACCGCGTTGGGCAACAGATGCCGAAGCAGAACATGGGCAGGTGTCGCGCCGAGATTGATGGTCGCTTCTATGAAAGTTTCACGCTTCAGCCGCACGATCTGCGCCCGGGTAAGACGGGTAAATTGCGCCAGATAGGCAATGGCGATGGCGAAGGTGGTGCTGGTCAGGCCGGGGCCGATAATGGCGACGAAGATCAGGGCGATGAGAATGTCGGGAAACGACCACGTCAGGTCAACGACGGTCATGACGACGCGCTCGAACAGGCCTCCGAAATATCCCGCCGCTGCACCCAGGCTCATGCCCACCAGGACCGAGATGCCAATGGCCGTGGCACTGACTGACAAGGAGGTGCGGGCACCGTAGAGGACCCTCGATAAAACATCGCGCCCGAATTCATCGGTGCCCAGAAGGTGCGGCCAGCCGGGGGCCATGTTGCTGTTGCCCAGATTCTGCGCCGCATAGTCGAAAGGCGTTATCCATGGTGCGGTGATGGCGATGGCCAGCAGCAACACCAGGAAGCCACCCGACACCATGCCGAGCCAGGAGGACATCGCCCGCCCGATGGGCATGCGCGTGAGGGCGTTGACCACACGCGTTGTCTGGGAGAGAAACATCATGTCTTTGCCTCACGAATGCGAGGATCCATGGCGGCCTGCGCAAGGTCGCCGATGAGCGTTCCGAGCATGACCGCGAGTGCCAGCATCAACAGGCAGCCCTGCACAACCGGATAATCGCGTTGACCAAGGGCGCGGATCAAAAGACTGCCAAGCCCCGGGCGTCCGAATACAAACTCGACGGTAACTGCACCGCCCAGGATCCAGCCGATGCGCAGCGCCAGGATCGTGACCACCGGCAACATTGCGTGTGGCAACAGATGGCGGAAAAGGATCGCCGGGCGCGACAGGCCCTTGGCGTGTAGCAGTGTCACAAAATCTTCGCGCCGGGTATCCAGCAACGCCACCCGTGTCACACGTGCCACAAGCGCGATGCCGCCAAAGCCAATGGTCAGCACCGGCAGCACCAGCGCCTGCCAGGTACGGGCGCCCGATACCGGGAACCAGCCGAGCGTGACGGAGAAAAGGAGGATCAACAGCAAAGCGAGCCAGAACCCCGGCACGGTGGAGCCGAGCAGGATAAAGCCACGGACAAAGCGCTCAAGCACGACACTGCGCGCCATGGCAGAGACGGTGCCGAGGATCACCCCGATGGTGGATGAGAACAGGAAGGCAAGCGCTCCCAGTGTCAGGCTGTAGGGCAGGTTTTGTGCGATCAGATCGGCGACCGGGCGGCGCAGCACGATGGCATCGCCGAACTCACCTCTCAAAATGTTGCCGGCCCAGACGAAATACTGCACTACCAAGGGTTGATCGAGCCCGTATTTGGCAACCAGGTCGGCGCGGTCTTGAGGCGATGAGCCGACCCGGAGCAGATTGTCGATCGGGTCACCCGGTAAAAGGTGAACGATGAGAAATATTACCACCGAGATCGAGATTGACACCGGAATGAGCATCAAGAGCCTTTGTAGCGTGTATCCGAAGGTCATTCCGGTGTCCGTTTTCTCATGGGTTGTGGCGGTTCGGCCTCTTTTCTACTCAACCACATCCATGTCGAGTACCGTCTGCGAGCGGAAGCGTGTGCCGCGGATCTCTCCAGGCACCGTCACCGTCTGGGTGTTGTAGGCGATGTTTTTCGTCGGCTGGTAGATCGGCACGAAGAGATACTGCGAGAGCAAATATTCATGGTAGGCCAGGAAATTGGCAATTCTCGCCGCCGAGGTACTCGAACCGGCCATTGCGATCTTGTTCAATTCCTCCGAGCGCGGATCGTTCCACATCGATACGTTGGGATAACCCAGCCGTTCGCCGCTGAAGAACCAGTCGAGAATGTCGGAATTGTTCCAGTCGTAACCGCGCACTGCAAGCTGGTGGGCATTGCGTTTGTACTCGTCGCGGATTGTGCTGGAGTCGAACACGGTAATCACGGCATCCATGCCGATGGCCTTAAGTTGCGCCTGTACGACCTGGGCGAGGCGCTTGAACTCCGTATCATTCTGGGTGAACAGCTTGACCTGAAGCGGCTCTCCGTCCTTGATCCGTACACCGTCGTCGCCCATCATCCAGCCGGCAGCATCAAGCAACTCGCCAGCCTCTGTCGGATTGAAGACAACATCCAGCATGGCGTCCACGTTGGCTTCCGGCAGCGAGCTGATCAGGAAGTTGTGTGCCGCCTGCCCGACACCGTTGTAGACGCTCTGGACGATGGCATCCTGATCCACGGCCAGGGCCGTTGCATGACGGACGCGAATGTCGTCGAAAGGAGCGGCGGTGACGTTGATCGGCATATAGTTGATGCCGGTGCCGGCCATGGTCACGACAGCGACACCTTCCTCTTCCTGCAGGATTGTCAGAAAATCGGTCGGCACGCCGAGGAGCACATCAACACCGCCGGTTTTCAGTTCCAGGAAGGCCGTCGACTGATCGGGAATTTCGCGGAATGTGATCCGTTCGAGATGTGCTGGTCCCTGATTGGCGGACAAATCGGACGCCCAGGTGTAGTCGTCGTTACGCACGACGATTGTTTCCAGACCGATGGAGAAGCTTTCGAGCTTGAATGGCCCTGTACCAACGGCAGCAGTAACACCGAAATCGTCGCCCAGATCATCATAGGATTTGGGGCTCGGGATACCCATAAAGATGCTGGCGAGATTGTAGAGCAGGTTGGGTTCGGGCCGGCTCATGACGAACTTCACGGTCAAAGGATCAACGATTTCGACGGAACCAATGGCCTCGACAAGGTAGGCGTTCTCGGTGCCGGCAAAATCGGGAATCCAAGAAGCAACGGCGGCGGCGTCGAAGGGCTCGCCATCATGAAAGCTTACGCCTTCCCGCAGGTGAAACACCCACGTCATGCCGTCTTCGCTCTCCTCCCAGGAGGTTGCAAGGTGCGGATGGTAGGACTGGTCGGCGTCCTGTTCGACCAGCCGGTCATAAATCAACGATGTCGCCGTGTTCAGATTGCTGGCGACGACCGGGTTGTAAGACGTGGCGCCCAGTTCGCCGGCCGAAAAGACGATGGTCACTTCCCCGGCCAGTGCCGCTTGAGAAAACAGAAAGCCGGCAGTCACGATGGCTGTTCCGGCGAGAAGCAAAGTCTTGGTCGCGTATCGCATTGAGTTTTCTCCCTGTTGGTCTGTTTTGTGTCTAAAAAAGATCAGGCTGGGCGCAAGTCGGCCGTGAGCGGACCGGACGAATCCCCCACATGTCCCGTAAAGCGTCCGTAGAGTGCTGCTATCTTGTTCATGCGCGCCTCGACCTCCGGGCCAAGTTCGATGAACACGCCGTTGACCAGCAGATTGGCAAGGCTTGCCATCTGCGCGGTTGAATCCCAGAAAAGGTTGAACTCAGTGGGAACGACAAACATCTCGTCCACCAGTTCCCGCCCCCAATCACAAAAGGCGTCAGTGATCAGTGTCGTGTGAATGCCCGCATCGCGTGCCTCGCGCGCCAGCAAAGCGGCCATGCGCGAATAACGCCGCGCCTCGAAGATCACCAGACAACCGTCATTCAGATCGGCGGCCAGAAGCTGGGCGAAATTTCCATCAGCAAGATCGAGCAAGTGCACACGGTCACGCAGATACTGCAGCTGGTTGACAAATATCTGCGCCATACCTCGTTCCGTCTGGAACCCGGCTGCGAACACTGCCGGCGCCTGAGCAAGGCGTTCGACCACCCTTTTCCATTCGGGTGTATGGGCAATTTCATAGACGGCAACGAGGGATGCAATTTCCAGCTCCAAGCCGCGGGTAAGCTGATCTTCTCCTGCCTGGGTACGCTTTTGCAGGTCGCGCAGACGGTCACTGATCAGCCAGGGGTTGTCGCCGATATCCCGCTTGAGCTGTTCCTTGAGGTCCTTGAAACTGCGGTAACCGATGGAACGGCAAAACCGCCCGACCGTCGGTTCGCTCACATCCACCTTGGCAGCAAGACTGGAGGCGGTCTCGAACGGCAGTGTGTTCAGGCGCGCCAGCATGTAGTTCGCAATCGCCTTATCCGCCTTGGAGGCGGTGGCCAGACAGCCATTCAGTTGCTCACGGACAGTGCCACTCATCGTCGATACCTCCTCCCAGATTAACTGGAAGATGTAATATTTCTTACATTTATACAAATTATTTTTGTTTTCTTGCATTACGCCACTAAGAAGCCTCTTGTGTTTCCTTCCTCCCGTGCACAAGCGGGCAGCCGAAGAAACCCGCATGAAAATGACCTACGACTACCTCATCATAGGCGGCGGCATTTCCGGTTCATCACTCGCCTACGAACTGGCGGTGCATGGCACCGTGGCGCTGGTCGAGGCCGAGACAACGCCCGGCTATCACAGCACCGGCCGTTCCGCGGCGCTCTATACGCGCAACTACGGCAGCCCGGTGGTGCAACGCATCAATGCAGCGGGCCACGCGTTCTTCACCCACCCGCCTGAAGGCTTTTGTGACGTACCGCTTCTGACGCAGCGTGGTTGTTTGACGGTCGCAGCACCCGGCCAGGAAGATGCGCTCGAGGCAATCCTTGCCCTCTCAACTTCTGAATCTCCGGTTGAGCAGATCACTGCAACTCAGGCACTGGAACTTGCACCGCTG
>JAJFHB010000105.1 GCA_021775795.1 Hyphomicrobiales bacterium
GATCAACCCAAATCTGGAAGTTCTGCTTGTCTCGTCGAAAGACGGCTCGGGCATGAAACAGTGGCTGGGCACCGTGGAGCGCATGGAAATTGCTGCCCGAGATACGGCAATCCAGGACGTGCCTGCAACCCTTGGCGACCGCACAGGCGTTGCCCCCAATGCATGAACTTGCCCTCGCCCGCAGCCTCATCTCTCTGGTTGATGATTATGCCGCCGAAAACGGCAACCGCCGGGTGTGCCGGATCCACGTTCGCCTTGGTCAGATGTCCGCTATGACCCGGGCGTTGTATTTTTGCTTTCGATCCGCATCCCGCGGCACCAGTTGTGAAACGGCTTTGCTTGAAATCGAGGAAATTCCCCTCACCGTTACCTGCCGCCATTGCGATGCGGTGAAAACTCCGAGTGGACGGTACAATTTCCGCTGTCCTGATTGCGGCATGCCGACACCGGAAGTGGTGACGGGACGGGAAATGCAGCTTGCTTCCATCGAGTTGGAAGCAGAAACCGCGCCAATGAATTTTAGCAATGATGATGTCGTGCAGGGAGAACACCATGTCGATTGAGACACCGAGCTCGTGGGAATTTGTTCCACATCAACACCGCGGGCCGCATCAGGAAACGGAGCCTGATGCTCATACGCGGTCTCCAACCAAACATAATGGCCCGGTGAAATCAGCCGGCCTGATGACCTTTATGGGCGCCCCTTATTGCGAACCTGACAGGGACAAAGTGCGCGCCGCCGGCGCCAAGGTCTGTTTCCTTGGTGCGCCGTGGGATCTGGGGACGATCGTTCGCACCGGTACATCGAGCGGGCCACAAGGGATACGCGAGGCGTCGACCCAGTATTTCCCCTACATGTTTGAATATGATGTCGACCTGATGACATTCTTCAACGTGGTCGATTGCGGCGATGTGCCGATCGTGCCCGGCAACAACGAAAAATCGCAGCAGTTTATCTGCGACTATGTCACCGAATGCCTTGAAGGTGGGGCCAAGGTCATCCTCGTTGGCGGTGATCATTCCGTGCCTATTCCAGGCGCCCGCGCCTTGTCGCAACATCTGGGACGGCATCGGCCGGACGCCAAGATGGGGTATCTCCACATCGATTGCCATCTTGATGCTGCGGTCGATTGGGGCGGCATCGAGATCACCAATGCATCGGGCCCGCCGGAAGCCCTGAAACTGCCAAATTGCAACGCAGAAAACATGGCCCACATGGGATCCCGCAACGGTCTTAATCCCAAGGACTGGATGGATTTCTGGATCGATAACGACATTCCGATCGTACCGATGTCCGAGATCGTTGAGCGTGGAATTGAACCCTGCACACGTTTCATATTTGAGCGCGCCTGGAAGGATGCCGAGGCGATCTATTGTTCGTGGGATACGGATTCTCTGGATTGCAGTTGCATGCCGGGAACCAGCTGTCCGGAAAGCTACGGCATCAAGGCACGCGAAGCCATTCAACTGGCCCGTATCATGGGTGAGTACGGCGCGGATGTGCTGGAACTGGCGGAGCTGTCGCCGATTTTCGATCCGAGCCAGATGAGCATGAAGCTCGCCCTCAACATGATCTACCACTATCTGGGCTCACGTGCCGTCACCTTGCGCAACCGGGGTGAAACACCATGAAACACCTTACCAATTCGACCAATTGTCTGAGCGATGAGAAGGAATCCGCCATATGAATCCGGCAAAGGCATTCGCCCATCTGTTTTCCCCATTGGGAGGAGACGATGCAGAGAATTATCGTTCTCCCGGTCAAATCTCGTTTCTGCGCGCACCGTTTGCCGCACTCGACACAGAAGCTCTCAAGAAGGTTGATGCGAGCTATGCGTTTCTTGGCGCGCCGTTTGATGAAGGCAATGTCGGAAAGCCAGGCTGCGAAGACGGTGCACGCGATTTCCGGGTCGCCTCACTCGACTATTTTCCATACTGGTTCGAATTCAATGTCGATCTGAACGGATCTTCAGTGGATTGCGGTGATGTGAACATGCCGAGGGTCAACCCGGAGGTCGCACGCAAGCGGATCTATGATGCGGTCCGAACCGTTTTGGATGCCGGCATGACGCCGATCATCTGCGGCGGCGACCGGTCGATATCAATTCCCGCCACGCAGGCTCTTTCGGATCATCTCGGTGCCAAAAAGAAAATGGGCTACATGCACCTTGGTGCCCATCTCGACCTTGCCGATACATGGGCCGGGGAACGCTATGTCAGCACCTGTGCCCTTGCCCGCATCACTGAACTTGAAAACGTCCACGCTGACAATGTCGCCCATATCGGCGCCCGCAATTCGTTCAATCCAAAGGACCACATAGACCTGGCGAAGGCACGCGGCATTCGGTTTCACCCGATGTTCGAAGTGCTTGATCGTGGTGTTGACGAAGTCATGGATGAAGCTTGTGAGCGCGTCTGGGGCGGAACGGACGGGCAGTATCTCAGTTTCAATTTCAACGTCATGGATTCGTCGGCAGCACCTGGTGTGACGGCGACGGAACCGGGAGGGTTGGAATCGCGCGAAATCATGCGCGTTGCGGCGAAAATCGCTGCAAGAGGTGGTCCAACGGTAATCGACATCGCGGAGCTTTGTCCGATGTTCGATATCAGTGGATCGACGTCTCGCATGGCCGTTTGTGTAACGTTGCGCATCATGGCTGGCGTTGCCGTCAAAAACGGCGAGATGATCGACGAAACCGTGAGACGCCCGGGATGGCAGCACGGATCTTGATCGGCGATTTTCCAGTCAAACTTTTATCGGAGCATTGAATTCTACAAAATCAAACAGGGATGGAAGCAATGAAACACATCAGGAAATCACCATTGAGTTCTTTGAACAGGCGCGAATTTCTCGCGACAACATCAGCAGCGGTTGCCGCGGGAACAATGTTGCCCGCTGCGGCTCGAGCCGAAGGAGAGCTGAACGTCCTGGTGTGGTGTGATCATGCTGACGCCAAACTGCTGCAACCGTTTGAAGCGGAACATGGTGTTACCATCAATGCCAAGACTTATGAGGGTACCGGAACCGCACTGTCGATCCTCGAGCAGTCTGCACCGGGAGACTGGGACGTCATTGTCATCGATGCGCCTGACGTGCCGCGAGTTGCCGGTCTTGGCATCCTGGAAGAACTGCCCGCAGACGTCGCTCCATGGGATGACATCTTCCCCGAGTTGCGTGATGCGCCCTACACGCACGTGGATGGCAAGTCCTATGCGATCCCGGAAAAATTCGGTTACTACGGATTTTGCTACAACAAGAGTGTGGTCGATCCTGCCGACGCCAGCCGCGGCGACATCGCCTGGAACGACAAGTATTCCGGCCGTATCGGGGTCTACGACTACTACTTCCCGGTGTTGCAGATGATCGGCATGTCTATGGGGTTGAAGCCGGCGGATATCCAAATGTCGGATCTTGCCGGCATCCGCGAGCGCCTGCTGGCGATGAAACCGAACGTCAAAATGGTGGGCGATATTGTCAGCGTGCAAAACGCTCTGGTGACCGGAAGCGTAGACGTGATTGTCGGTGGTGCAGAATTTGCGGTCTCAAACCTCATTCCCACAAATCCGGACCTTGACTGGACCATCTCTGACGATGGCGGTCTCATCTGGAACCAGGGTATCGGCGTGCTCGCAGATTCAAATCGCAAAGACCTGGCGATGCAGTTCGTGCAATGGATATTGAGCTCGAAAGGTCAGGGTCTGCTGGCAACGTCGGATTGCTTCTGGGCGATGCCGGCAAATTCCACTGCGGAACTGAGCGACGATGCCAAAGCCAACTTGCGCTGGGATGATCAGCCCGGCTTCCTGGCGAAGTCGCATGTGTCACTGCTGCCGGATGCGGAGATGGATGCGGAGATGCTGGATATCTGGACTGAATTTCTTCAGTCCTGATCTCATGTCTCAGCGTTTTGGAGAGCTGGTTGATTGTGCACGTGAGCCTATGTGGCCAACAATGCGTGGCCTTTCGGTATGAACTCGACAGCGGCTGAGATCAAAGAAACCACGAAACTGGGAGGGCTGCCTGTTACCAGATGGGCAGCCTACCCGGCGCTGGCGTTTTCGCTTTTGTTTTTTGTTGTGCCGTTTCTGATCATGGTCGCTGTCAGTTTCTGGCAGCGGGTGTATGGCCGGCTTGAAGCGACATGGACGACTGCCAACTACGAAAAATTCTTTTCGAAAAGCTATCTCGTGGAGGCGCTGTTCAACTCCATAGAAGTGACGGTGACGACGACATTGATCAGCATTCTGGTTGCCTATCCGCTCGCCTACATTCTTGCCCACAAGGTGCCGCCGCGTTGGCAACGGGTCATTTTGCTGCTGACCATATTGCCGTTCTGGACGGCCTATGTGGTGCGCTCCTACAGTTGGCTGCTGGTGCTTTCAGACAATGGCATTATCAATTCCACCCTGATTTCGATCGGCCTCATTTCCGAGCCGCTTCATCTGGCCTACACCCGCGGCGCGACCATTCTCGGTTTTGTGCATTTTTTCACAATGCTGCTGACGCTAACCATCTATGCCAGCCTCATTCAAATACCGCAGAATTATCGCCACGCCGCGGCAGACCTTGGCGCCTCGCCTTTGCAGGTGTTCTTGCGGATCACCCTGCCACTGAGTATTCCCGGTGTGGCTGTCGGGGCGTTTCTCACCTTCGTTATCACCATCGGTGATTACATCACGCCGCAGATCCTTGGCGGCAACACTGAGGTGCTGATCCCTCAAGCCATCATGCTGCAGGTCTCCCGATCAGCGAACTTTCCGATGGCTTCGGTAATGTCCATCGCCCTCATGGTTGTTGTGACCGGGGTTTACCTGGCGTTTTCACGCCACCTGAAGATGGACCGCGTATGACAAAACGCTGGCTCATATCGGCTTCCGCCACCGGATATCTCGTTGCAGCCCTGGTGTTCATTTATCTGCCGGTTGTCATCCTGGTTCTGTTCTCTTTTCAGGACGGCACATTACCGGTACCGCCGTTTGAGGGCCCGAGCCTGCGCTGGTATGAAAAGCTGTTCGCCAATGAACGTTTGCTGGACGCCCTGCTGAATTCGCTTCTGGTCGCAGTGGTTTCAGGTCTGGTGACGACTTTGCTTGGGTTTCTCGCAGCCTATGGTCTTTCGCGGTCAACCATCGCAATCCCGGGTGTCGCCCGGTTTCTTCTTATTGCGCCGATTACTGTTTCATATCTGATCATCGGAATGGGACTTTTGATAAGCTTCAATGTTGTCGGGATTTCCAAGTCCCTGCTTGCGGTTGGCATCGGTCATGTTGTGATCAATCTGCCACTAGCTTTTGCCATCATCTCTTCCCAAATCAGCGCACGGCACAAGACCATCGATGCGGCGGCCCATGATCTTGGCGCGAGCGATCTGCAAACAATGGTTTTCATCTCTGCGCCCATGATGAAGGCTTCACTGTTCGCAGCCTTTTGCCTGTCCGCGACGCTTTCCTGGGACGAATTCATTGTCGCCTTTTTGCTTAGCCAATTCGAGGTCACCTTGCCGGTGATCATCTTTGAAATGTTGCGGGCCGGCCTGACGCCTGAGGTCAATGCCGCGGGCACTCTGGTATTTGCCATTTCGATGGCACTGGTTCTTGTTGCCGCGGCAACCTTGGTCTTCAAGAGTGGAGGCGAACGATGACGGAAGCTCTGGTTCAACTTGCCGATGTGAGAAAGACGTATGGTGCCCTGGTGGCGCTGGACAACATCAATCTTGATATCCAGCAAGGTCAGTTTGTTGTGCTGCTCGGCCCATCGGGCAGCGGCAAGACCACCCTTCTGTCTATTCTTGGCGGGTTTGTCGAAGCAACCTCAGGGCAGGTGCTGATCGAGGGAGCAGACGTTACGGCTGTTCCACCGGCGCAACGCCCCACTGTTACGGTGTTTCAGGACTACGCCTTGTTCCCGCACATGACGGCGCGGGACAACGTCGGCTTCGGGCTCGCCATGCGCAAGGTCCCAAAGGCAGAACGTCACCGGCGTGCTGAGGCAATGCTGGCGACAGTGGGTCTGGAGGGTCTTGGTGCTCGCCGCATCGAGCAACTGTCGGGCGGCCAGCGCCAGCGGGTTGCGCTGGCACGTGCCATAGTGGTCGAGCCCAAGGTTCTGCTGCTTGATGAGCCGTTGGGAGCGCTCGACCTCAAGATCCGGCGTCAGATGCAGGAAGAACTGGTTCAACTGCAGCGGCGCATCGAAACGACGTTCGTTCATGTCACCCACGATCAGGAAGAAGCCATGAACATTGCCGACGTCGTGGTTGTGATGAATGCCGGGCGCATAGAAGACGTGGGACCACCGGAAAGGGTCTATTTGCGTCCTGCCAGTCTGTTCACGGCAACATTCATGGGGGACACCAACATTATCAGCGGACGTGTAACAGAGGTTCACGGCGAAAGGGTCAAGCTTGAGACCGCGGCCTGTTCGCTGGTGGTTGAGGGGACTGCGCAAACCGGCGCAGATGTTCATCTCTCAATCCGTCCAGAACAGCTCTACCTCGGCGATGCTCCTGAAGCGAATGCGATCGCCCTTGGAGATATAAGCGTCACGTCGAATGTGTTTCAGGGCCCGAACCGTTTGTGTCATGCCCATTCGGTTGACGATCCCACAGTGCAATGGATCATTCGTCAGCCGCCGGAATCCACTGCCGCGGCAGGTTTGGTGATGAAAATGTGGGTGCGACAGTCGGATATAGTGCTTTTGCGGGACTGACTTGCTATGCGAAAGCATGGAGCAACAGCTTTCTGGAAGACGTGTCGTCAATGGAACGGTTTGAATGAAACCAAACGGAAAACGCGACGCCCGTGAAAAGGCGGACGAAATCCTCGAAGTTGCATTCGAGTTGTTTTCATCCAAATCCTACGCCGACGTTTCAATGAAGGACATCGCGCATAAGGCTGGCTCGTCCTATTCGCTGGTCTATTATTACTACAACAGCAAGGACGAGATTTTCTATTCCTCCGTAAGATATGCGATCAAGAAGGCAATACAGACCTACAGCGACATAAACATTGTCGAGATTGATCCTGTTCTGGCAATCAACAAGTGGTTGGATGTGAACATCAAGCTGTCCGAATCACTCAAGCGACTGTGCAAGATCATGCTGGAGCATTCGGACCGACGAAGCGGCTCGCCTACCGTCGAAAAAGACATCAAGTACTTTTACAAGTTCGAAAAGACATTGCTTGCTGACAGCCTGCGCAGGGGTGTGCAGGCGCGCATGTTTGTGTGCGATGACCCTGATGATTTCGCCGCTTTCATCTCGTCAGGCATTGATGGCATCTACTATGGCGCCCTGACGCGGCCCGGATTTAACATTCGCAAAGCCATTGAACGCCTGCGCTCAAACGTGTGGGTGCTGCTGCGTCATGAGGGTGCAATGGATGATGCTGGCGAAGTGGCTATTGCCGGCGAGTAGATCTCTGAAAATCCGGACCGCTTCCACATAAACATGAAAAGACCGTGGCTGATCAGGCCCTTGGGTGGGCGGCGTCATACTGCCTGAGCAGATGAGCGCGGTCGACTTCCGTGTAGATCTGTGTGGTTGAGAGACTTGCGTGCCCCAGCAACTGCTGGATGGAGCGCAGATCGCCTCCGGCTCCCAACAAATGTGTCGCGAAAGAGTGTCGCAAGGCATGTGGCGTTGCAGTGTCGGGGAGGCCGAGATAACCGCGCAGACGCTGGATGAGAAGTTGAATGTTTCGGGCGTTCAGACGTTTGCCGCGGACGCCAATGAACAGGGGTCCGTCAGCGTCGAGTTGATGAGGGCACGATTTCATGTAGGTCGAAATGGCTTCCCGGGCCACCGGCAGAATGGGCACGATGCGGGTCTTGCCGCCCTTGCCGGTGATCTCCATGCTCTCTTGGCTGTCTGATGCCGGCGCTTCCCTGGCGTTCAGGTCGAGAGCTTCGGATATGCGCAATCCGCAACCATAGAGAAGAAGCAGGACAGCGGTATCGCGCAGGCCGACCCAGGGTTCCTGTTCGCCGGCATGATAATCGCCGGCCTGACGCATCAGTTTGGCGGCAGCGGGAACGTCCAGCGCTTTGGGCACGGCATGAGGAATTTTTGGAGAGGTAACGGCTGAAAGTGCAGCATTGGAAACGAGGTCGCGCTTTTCCAGAAACCTGAAAAAAGACCGCAACGATGACAAGGTGCGGGCGAGCGAACGGCTGGAAAGTCCATCGCGTCTGCGGGCTGCGAGAAAGGCGCGAAAATCCGTAATGCTCAAATTCTGAAGGTCCTGCAACCCGGCGATACCACCGAGATGCTCACTCAGAAAGGCAAAGAAACCTTCCACATCCCGGCCATAGGCCTCAACCGTCTTGGCCGCTGCGCGCCGCTCACTCAAAAGATGACTGAGCCAGGCAACCACCTGCTTTGCCGCATCACCTGCTGCAAAGAGGGGGAGGTCGAGTTCTGTACCGCTCGCTTCACTCATTTGATCAGACGATCTTCTGACCGGTTTTTTCCCAATCGGCTGTGAATGCTTCGAGGCCCTTGTCCGTCAGCGGATGCTTGACCAGATCACGTAATACGCCGGGAGGAACCGTTGCGACGTCCGCCCCGGCAAGGGCTGAGATTTTTACGTGGTTCGGGTTGCGGATCGAGGCTGCGAGAATTTCCGTTTTGAGGGCATCATAATTATCGTAGATCGCCCTGATTTCGGAGATGAGCTTCATGCCATCCAGATTGATGTCGTCAAGGCGCCCGATGAAAGGGGAGATGAATGTGGCGCCGGCTTTTGCCGCGAGCAAGGCCTGATTGGCACTGAAGCAGAGCGTCACGTTCACCATTGTGCCGGCTTGCGTCATCGTCCGGCAGGCCTTCAGGCCTTCCCATGTGAGGGGCACCTTGATGGTGACATTGGCGGCAATTTTTGAAAGCTCGCGGCCTTCTTCCACCATGCCGTCCGCATCAAGCGCTGCAACCTCGGCGCTTACGGGGCCCGGCACGATGGCGCAGATTTCGGCAATTGTTTGCTTAAAGTCCCGGCCACTTTTGGCGATAAGCGTTGGATTGGTCGTCACACCATCCAGCAGACCG
>JAJFHB010000106.1 GCA_021775795.1 Hyphomicrobiales bacterium
GGTGCGCGTTCTGGAAGCAGATGGTGTGGTTTCCGTGCGGCGCGGTGCCCACGGCGGCCTCATCGTCAACCGCCTCCATGCCATGGATCCCAGAACCTTGCGGGCGCGGCTCAAAAAGCGAACCCGCGAGCTCAATGACATTTTTGACTATCGTCTTGCAGTCGAAGGCATGGCAGCCGGTCTGGCTGCGGCAAGGCGTTCAGAGGACGACCTGGCCCGACTTGCCGATGTCCTCGAGCGGATGGCCGAACTCGCGGCCGGTGCCGGTGGCGATCAAAGTTCTCATATGACAGCGCTGTTCAATGCGGTCGATACCGAGTTTCATCTTGGCATCGCATTTGTTGCGGGCAATCCTTACCTGATAGAGGGTGCTGAAAAAGTAAGGCGCGCAATGTTTCTGCCGGTTGGAGCTGTGTTCAACGAATTGCGCGCAGATGCCAATGACTTTCATTCCGCCATATTTGAGGCGATCGAAGCCGGCAATGCTGAAAAAGCGGAGGCCTGCATGCGTGAGCATGTTGAGGCCACGCGCCATGCCATGGCGGCATTGTTGACGCCACGTGAAGACCTTCAATCTTGAACACCAGCGAAGTAGCAACATGAACCAGCACATCTCCCCAACAGACACGGGTTCTTCTCCTCAGAAAAGCTTCGATGTGATCATCGTCGGAGCGGGTTTCTCGGGCCTCTACATGCTGCACCGCCTGCGCAAACAGGGGCTGTCTGTGCTTGTCGTGGATGCTGCAAGTGACGTCGGTGGCACCTGGTATTGGAACCGCTATCCGGGTGCGCGTTGCGATGTGGAGAGCCTGTCCTATTCCTATTCATTTGATGATGATCTGCAGCAGGAATGGAATTGGAAAGAGCGTTATTCAGCGCAGCCGGAAATTCTGGAGTATGCGCGGCACGTGGCGGAGCGTTTCGATCTCCGGCGCGATATCCGTTTTGATACAACGGTGTCTGCGGCACGATTTGAAGAAGCCAGAGGCCAGTGGGTGATCGAGACATCAAGTGGCGAGAGCCTTTGCGCAAAGCTCTGCATCATGGCGACCGGTTGCCTTTCGGCGCCGCGCATTCCCGATGCAGCCGGACTGGAGGATTTTGAAGGCGAGTATTTTCATACCGGCCTTTGGCCGCATGAAGGCGTCGATGTTGCCGGCAAGCGCGTCGGTGTCATCGGAACGGGGTCATCGGCAATACAGTCGATCCCGATTCTGGCCCGGGATGCCGCGCAGGTCACCGTGTTCCAGAGGACGGCGCATTACAGTGTGCCTGCCTGGAATGGTCCGCTCGATCCGCAGACAGAGAAGGAATTCAAGGCGCGGTATGATGAGCACCGGCAGCGCATGCGCGAAAACGACAGCGGAATTCTTTATGATCTCCAGGATATCAATCTCAGAGCAGCGGTCGATGTGCCCGAAGACCTGCGGGAAGCGGAATTTGAAAAGCGCTGGCAGCAGGGCGGTTTCAATTTTCAAAACAGCTTTGCTGACCTGACGCGGAACCAGGAAAGCAATGATCTTTATGCGGATTTCGTTCACCGCAAGATCCGTGAAATTGTCAAGGACCCCGTCACGGCAGAAGCACTCTGTCCTACGGCCTTTCCGATTGGAACGAAACGTCTGTGCGTCGATACCAACTACTACGCCACCTACAACAAGGACAATGTCACGCTGGTGGATCTGAACGCTTCACCCCTGCAGGGAATCACAAAGAGCGGCATACGCGCCGGCGATGTGGAGCATGAGGTTGATGTGATCGTTTTCGCCACAGGCTTTGATGCGATGACGGGGGCGCTTACAAACATCGACATCAAAGGACGGGATGGGCGTTCGCTTCGGAGCGAATGGTCGGAAGGACCACACACATTTCTTGGCCTCGCGATGGCGGGTTTTCCCAACCTGTTTACGATTACCGGGCCGGGCAGCCCGTCCGTTTTCACAAACATGTTTGTTGCTATTGAGCAGCATGTCGACTGGCTCGCGGATTGCATCGCGTTCATGCAGGAGCGAGACATTGATGTGATTGAAGCGAGTATTGAAGCCCAGGAAAACTGGACTGCTCATGTAGGTGAACTCGGAGAAGAGACCCTCTATCCAAAAGCGAACTCCTGGTACATGGGTGCCAATATCCCCGGTAAGACGCGAAGCTTTCTGGCCTATGTCGGCGGCATGCAAGTCTACGGTGATGCCTGTTCGCAGGTTGCCGAGAATGGCTATGAAGGATTTGTGCTGAGCAGCACCAGTGCCACCGCGCAGGCGGTCTGAAGCGGTTGTTGTTGGCACGTCCTGTTTAATGGCCTAATCTTTGTACCAATAACATCCAGTGAGCGGGGACCCATGGCAAACGCAGACATCGACTTTGGTTTCGTCATAACAGCAGTGGGTTCTCCCGGTGCCAGTGACCAGGAAATGTACAACGGCATTTTTGGCGATGTCGAACATGGCATTGAGCTGGGCTACAGCACGGCGTGGATGATCGAGCATCATTTTTCTGACTATTTTCCAACCGCCAATCCACTGCAACTCCTTGCCTTCATTGCCGGACGGTATCCTGATATCGCGCTTGGCACCTGTGTGCTTGTGTTGCCTTGGTATCAGCCGTTGCGACTGGCAGAGGATATCGCCCAGTTGCGTATGCTCACCGATCAACCCATTCATTTGGGTGTTGGCCGGGGTACGGCAATTCTCGAATTTGAGCGCTTTGGCATCCCCAATATGGATGAGACGAGGGACCGGTTCCGCGAAACTCTTGAGATCGTGCAGAAGGCACTGCAT
>JAJFHB010000107.1 GCA_021775795.1 Hyphomicrobiales bacterium
TGGTTGAAGGCGGGATCGAGGCACAGACCGCGCGCGTCATGGATAATCTCAAACTCGTGCTTGATGGTTTGGACAGCGGTTTTGACCGCGTTGTCTTTGCCCGTGTCTACCTCGTCAACTTTCAGGATTTTGACCGCATGAATGCCGTCTATGTCAGCTACTTCGCAGAAGGCGGACTGCCCAGCAGAACCTGCATCGGCGTAACCGGGCTGGCGGTCGGTGCGCTGGTGGAAATTGACCTCGTTGTGGCGCGCTGAAGGCATGTCTGCACGCGCACCCATCTCTCACTGACGTGTTGCCCAGCCACAACACCTCCCATTGAAATTGATCCAAATGCATCATCCGGCTTGCAAATTTGCAATTGGCTTGGTTTAGTCCCGGCATGAATCACGCCTTTGTGTTCTCCGCCCGAATAATGCTTGCCACAATGCTCGGCTTTGCCGTGACCCTGTGTGCGCCCGGCGTCCGGAACGCTGCTGCCGAAGAAATCCTTTATGCGCAGATCCTCAACCAACCCGACAATCTTGAACTGAACCTGGCCTTTGCCAAGCAGGAAATAGATGCGGGCAGGCTCGAACAGGGCGCCGCAGCACTTGAGCGTCTGCTCCTTGTGGAGCCTAACTGGGATACCGTTCGCCTGTATTACGCCATGGTCCTGTACAGGTTGAACGACCTGGCCGGTGCGGAACGCGAATTGCTCATCTTGAGGGGACGTCCGCTTTCTGCCGCTCACGAGGCTGAAGTGGCGCGCTATCTGGCGCTGGTTCAAACCGGCCAGAACGACCTTCGTTTCATGGCACAGTTCTCGGTTGGTGCCTCGGTTGCCGATAATCCGGCTTTTGCCTCATCCTCAGCTTTCGGGCTGACAGGCGGGGTGCTGGCTCCGATAACAACCCAACGCAACACAGACGCCGCCATCACATCATCGGTACGCCTGCGTGGCGAATATTCACTCGGCACCGGCACAGGCGACAATCTCTTTGCCGACATGCAGGGCTGGCTGAACAAGCAGTTCGATGTCGATGAAGCCGACTATCTGACCGGCAGCGTTCGCGCTGGCGGCACCTTCTACCTCGGCGATATGTCGCTGACGCCGTCCGGCACTTACAACGCCTATGTCCTTGACGATGATTTTTATGTTCAAAGTTACGGCGGCGGCCTCAGGTCTCAGGTCACAATCAACCCGATGCTGACCGTATTTGGTGAAGGCAAGGGCGTCTGGCAGGACTTCCAGTCGACGACACTAAGCCCGATTGGTGGTGCCCGTGACGGATGGCTCTTTACGGCGGGCGGTGGCATCACTTTACGCCCAGCGGAGTGGCATACAATCAGTGCGGAAGCCTACTACCTCAACAAATCCGCTGACAATGACGCTTTCAGCTATGAAGGGGCAAGGCTCACCATACGGGACATGATCCTTATGAGCCTTGGCCAGTATCAGACGGCTGAAGAGACCGTGTGGTTCATCGACTATGAGGACCCGGACGTGCGTGTTTCGCCAACCATCGTGCGTGAGGATGAGCGTTACCGCGCCCGGCTTGCTTATGGCCTGCCTTTGTCGACAGCTTTCGGGTTCTTCGGCACCACTCTCCCTGATGCGGTCGGTTCCGTAAACTTTCAGGTGGGCGGACAATATTACGCCCAGGATTCGAACCTTCCCAACTTTGAAAGTGACAACTGGTCAGGCGATGTGAGCTTCACCAAGCGTGTTGATTTCTAGAAAAGACATAACCATGCCCAAACAAAAGCCCGATGCGAACAGCGTTTTGAAACCACTGGCACTGGCGCTTTGTCTATCTGTGAGCGGATTTGCCCTGTCGACAGGAAACGCCCAGGCGGCTGCCCAGGTCGGCACCAGCGCTGCAGTGCGCGGCGACGTCTTCGTTCGGGGTGGAACAGCCGGTGAGCAGCATCGCGCCGCCGTCAGTGACAGCATCCATCTCGACGACCAGATAGTGACGCGGCAGGAAAGCGCCCTTCAGATTCTGCTGCTGGACAGGTCGGTATTCACAGTTGGCGAAAACTGCAACCTGGTAATCGACCGCTTCATTTATGACCCCGATACCGGTGCCGGTGAAATGGCAGCACAGGTGGCACAAGGCGTCTTCCGCTTCATGTCGGGTCAGATCGGTGGCAACAACCCCACCGCTGTAAGCATTGAAACCCCCTCAGCCATGCTCGGCACCAGGGGAACTTTCATCGAAGCCATTGTGGGTGAAGACGCCGCCGCCCTGGCAGACCAGATGGGACTGGCATACACGAGCACCTGTGGCACATCGCAGGCAGGCTTCTATATCCTCCGCGGCCCAGGCCTCAACACCAACTCGCTTGAAAGCACAGGCGTTGTCGATGTCACATCGACCGGCGGTTCGGCAACAATATCGGAAGCGAATTATGCCGTTTTCGTGCCCTGCCCCGGCGCTGAGCCGATCGGACCGTTTCCTGTTCCAGATAATGTGCTCGAGTTTCTCAACTTCTTTTTGCGATCTGCTCCCAACGGGCCAAGCACAAACCCGGTGAACGTGAACACCCCCGGTGGAGAATTTTCCGGTCAGTCCCTGTTCAACGGCGTTCTCCTTGATCCGCCACCGGCACCGCCGCAAGGGCAGTTCGACCCAAATACCCCTATGATGTATTATCCGCCGATCTTTTCCAGCTAGTTGGAAAACGCATCAGGATCCAAACCCATGCGCGGCTGCATTCTTCTGTGCTCAGAAGCTGGCACCGGACGCGGCCATGGTGTCCGTTTGCGCGAGATTGGACTGCGGCTTGAACGTCAGGGATATCGCACAGTTTATGCGGTGCGCCCTTCCGGCGGCAGCGCGGCATTGTTGCGACAACATGGAGTAGAGCTCGTCGATGCCCCTCAGTGGCCTCGCTCAGACACTCCCAAACTTGCGTCATCCGTAACCCTGGCCGATATGCTCTGGGACGAGGGCCTGTCATCACCAGCAGGACTGCAGGACCAAATAAGCCGTTGGCACCTCATTTTCTCGGAATTTGCACCACGCCTGGTCGTTGCCGATTTTGCACCTGGCGCAACGCTGGCAACGCGAGGACGCTTTCCCACATTGATTACCGGGAATGGGTTCACTGTGCCTCCAACAGAAATTGAACGGTTTCCAGAACTCCATCGTCTTTCGCCGCCGCGTGTGGATCAGGATGGTCTCTGCACTGCAATCAATGAAGTGTTGGCAGCCCAGGGTGCGCCAGCACTTGAAGCCCTGCCTCGCCTTTTCGAGGGAGAGGCGACCTGTCCCATAACATTTGACGAACTTGATCCTTATCGAACGCACCGGCGGACCCCTGTACTTTGCCCGGAAGTGCGTCTCGATGCATTGACAGGGGAGAACGACACTCTCTTTGCTTACTTCTGGCAAGGCGGGCAGCACGGTGACATGCGCACATTCTGCGATGCGCTTTGCAAACTGACAATGCAGCGACTTGTCTATGCGCCCGGGATTGCAGCAGATGATGCAGCATTGCTGACACGTTCAGGGTGCAGCCTGCTGACGGAACCAAAGCCGGTGTCCGAGATCGCTGCACTCGCGCGTCTTGTCATCCATCGCGGCGGACTGGGTTTGACCACCATGATGATGGTTGCCGGCGTTCCACAGGTAATCCTGGCAACAGACATCGAAAAGACTTTGATTGGCAAGGGCGCACAAAATTGCGGTGGAGCGGTGTTTCTTCAACTTTGGGAGAGTGACAGCGAAACCGTGGCCAGCACCATTGAAGCTGCATGGAACGATGAAACCCTGCGCTGTGCAGCCCGAGACAACGCTCCGGACTTTGCCAATCGGGCAGACAGTAAGACATTCGACCACATAGCCGGGTTGGCAATTGGCCTCATCTCCTGATGAGCATCATCAGCGCTTGAAAATCTCCACCAGTTCCAATGTTGCAGCACTGACGTCCGAATGGCTCTTTTCATCCGAAATATGGACGATCATGAAAAGCTCGATTGAACCGAAACTGACGAGCGCATCGTAGTAATAAATCTCAGACGGTGTCAGGCAGGCAACGCTTCCTCTGATGATTGTATCGATGTCGGTTACCACCGGTTCATCCTGCGCAATTGCCAGTTGCCCTTCGCAATCGCCCGCAAGATCGCCCAGAAGATAGCTCATCAGCGGGCGCACCTCTGTGGAACCGTCAAAATCGCTGATCATGAAAAATCCGGCTATGCCCTCACCCGCAGTCCAGGTTGCAAGCGTATCCTCCCCCATCCGGGCCTGAACATCTAATCCGGTTTCCATTTGAACATTCTCAAACCCGGCAGCAAGCAAGACGGTTTGTAAGTTCGCGGCCTCATCCCCGCTAAGACCACCCGCTGCATCTCCCGAATGAGCGTTAGTGGCAGCACCCTCACCGAACGGGTTTCGGTTCTCCGCGGTCCGGGTACGTGTAAGCGCACATTGGACCGCTTTCTGTATCGCCACCGAGGTTCCAGCCAGGCTGTACTGCAGGGGATGTGCACTGCGAACGTGAAGCGTATATCCGCCGCGAAGATCTTTGAGAAAATCAAAATCATGGCCCAGGTTGAAAGCAATCTGGACACCCTCGCCGTATCCGGTCACCTGACGGGAACCGCGATTGTCGACTTGCAAGGTCACCGTGTAATCGCTACCCGCTCCAAGATCCCAGGCACTGTCTTCCAACAAGAGAAGAAGCGAAAGGTCAGCGCCAATCGCAATGCCGAACACAGACGTTCCGCTCTCGCTCAGGATGCCGCAGTGGTTGAATTCGCCAGTAGCATCATCGCTGTTTGCATAACCAAGCCAGGCCCCGCTTTGAAACACAGTTTCCGAGCCGGCATCCGCAGGGCCGTTGCGCAGGGCGGCACAGAAAGAAACGGCAGCAATCAGGAAAACGATACAAGTACGTTTCATCTCAGAAGCTCTAAGCGACACAATGATCAGCAAAAATCAAAACAAACGGGCAGGCACTACAACCTTATGGTGTAATTATAAACAAATACCATCAAACATATTCCTAGATTACACGACACTTGGCAATACTACCGATCAACATCCCGGTTCAAACAACACTGAAGGTCGAGCGACATTCCGGCAGAATCCAGGCTTTTTTTGCCGCCCGGCCCGCTTCAGACCAGGAAATCAGCGAGACAACGAGTGCAAGTCACGCCAGTATCCACTCAGGCTCCGGTTCCAAACATCAAGGAGAAACTCATGCCCACCTATACCTGCACAGCGGCTGCCGGATTGCTCGACGCTGAACAAAAAGCA
>JAJFHB010000108.1 GCA_021775795.1 Hyphomicrobiales bacterium
CTGTTTGAAGATTTCAAGAAGTCCATTGCCCGGCGTGCCCGCGGCTACGAGGCACCCTACGCCTGCATCGAAAGCATTGAAAACGCCGTCAACCTTCCCTTCGATGAAGGCCTCATCCAGGAACGCGAAATCTTCAAGCGCTGCGTATCCTCAATCCAGTCCAAGGCTCTGCGTCACGTCTTCTTTGCCGAGCGCGAAGCGGGCAAAGTGCCGGATGTGCCCAAAGACACGGCACGCCGGGAGATTGCTTCGGCGGGCGTGATTGGTGCCGGTACCATGGGCGGAGGCATTGCCATGAACTTTGCCAATGGCGGTATTCCCGTCACCTTGATGGAGGTCGATCAGGATCGCCTCGACAACGGCCTTGAGATAATTCGCAGCAATTACGCAAACACCCTTTCCAAGGGACGCCTTTCGCAGGACGCCATGGACAAGCGTCTGGGTCTGATTTCCGGCGCCACGGACATGACAGCCCTTGCCGATGCGGACATCGTCGTAGAAGCAGTGTTCGAAAACCTTGATCTGAAAAAGAAAATATTCAGCGAGCTGGACGAAATCTGCAAGCCAGGCGCAATTTTGGCAAGCAACACATCAACGCTGGATATCAACGAAATCGCGGCCGCCACATCGCGCCCAGGCGATGTTATGGGAACCCACTTCTTCAGCCCTGCAAATGTCATGCGTCTGCTGGAAAATGTAAGGGGCGAAGCAACATCGAAAGAAACCATCGCTACGGTCATGGACCTTTCAAAACGCATCGGCAAGGTTGCAGCACTTGTTGGCGTCTGTGACGGCTTTGTCGGCAACCGCATGCTGGAGGAATATATCCGTGAGGCAGGTTTCCTTCTCGAGGAAGGGGCCATGCCGCAGCAGATCGACAAGGTGATTTTCGATTTCGGCTTTCCCATGGGCCCCTTCACCATGCTTGATCTTGCCGGTCTCGATGTCGGCTGGCGCATCCGCCAGGAGCGTGAACCCACCCGGCCCAAGCAGCAGCGTTACTCGCACATTGCCGACCGCATCTGCGAGATGAACCGCTTCGGCCAAAAGACCAGTGCGGGCTATTACCTCTATGAGCCAGGCAACCGCACGCCACTGCCCGACCCGGAGATTGAAGCCATTATTCTTGATGCCTCGCAAAAGCAGGGTATCGAGCGCCAGGACATATCCGATCAGGCGATCCTTGAGCGCTGCATCTATCCTCTCATCAACGAAGGCGCGAAGATCCTCGAAGAAGGGCTTGCTCAGCGCGCCTCCGACATCGATGTCATCTGGATTCATGGCTACGGCTTCCCGCGTTTTCGCGGTGGCCCCATGTTCTACGCAGATACCGTCGGCGTCAGCACAATTTATGATGCCATGAGCCGCCTCTATGACATTCACGGTGAGCTGTTGAAACCAGCTCCCCTCCTTCAGAAACTGGCGGCCGAGGGCCGCAGCTTTGCAGACCTTTGATCCGGAGAAATCATCATGACCCGAGAAGCCGTAATTGCCTCCACAGCCCGCACTCCCATTGGAAAGGCCTTCCGTGGCGCTTTTAACAATACCCATGGCGCAACGCTTGCGGGCCATGCGATCAAACATGCTGTCGAACGCGCAGGCGTAGACCCGGATGAGGTCGAAGACGTCATTGTTGGCGTCGGCCTGCCCGAAGGTGCTGCAGGCCACAATGTCGCCCGGCTGTCTGCCATTCGCGCCGGCTTGCCGATCACTGCATCTGGAACAACGGTGAACCGCTTTTGTTCATCGGGCCTGCAGACAATTTCCATGGCAGCACAGCGCGTCGTCATGGACCAGGTGCCGGTCATGGTGGCCGGCGGCCTGGAATCCATCAGCCTGGTTCAGAATAATCTCAACACACACCACTTCACGGAAGACTGGCTCATGGCCAACAAGCCGGAACTGTGGATGAGCATGATTGAAACAGCCGACAATGTAGCCAAGCGCTATGGGGTCAGCCGTGACGCCCAGGATGAATACGCCTTGAGCTCTCAGATGCGCACTGCCGCTGGACAACAGGCCGGCAAGTTTGACGACGAGATCGTCCCTATCACCACAAGCAAAGTGGTTGCGGACAAAGAGACCGGAAAAACCTGGGAAGAGGAAGTGACCCTCGAGAAGGATGAGGGCAACCGCCCGACCACCAATCTAGACGGACTGTCGTCCCTGCAGGCCGTGCGTGGCGAGGATATGTTCATCACCGCCGGTAACGCCAGCCAGTTGTCTGATGGGGCATCCGCCTGTGTGGTGATGGATGCGAAGGAAGCAGAGCGCCGCAACATTGAGCCGCTTGGCATTTACCGGGGATTTGCTGTTGCGGGATGCGAGCCAGATGAGATGGGCATTGGGCCGGTCTTTGCCGTTCCACGCCTGTTGGAGCGCAACGGTCTCAAGATGGATGACATCGACCTGTGGGAGCTGAATGAAGCCTTTGCGGTTCAGGTGCTTTATTGCCGCGACAAGCTGGGTATCCCTCAGGAAAACCTGAACGTCGATGGTGGCTCCATTTCGATCGGTCACCCCTACGGCATGTCAGGAGCCCGCATGGTCGGCCACGCCCTCATCGAGGGCAAACGCCGCGGCGCAAAATATGTTGTCTGCACCATGTGCATTGGCGGCGGCATGGGTGCCGCAGGCCTGTTCGAGGTCGCTTAGATGCAAGCATTCCGAGGATAACGGTAACCCCACTGCTACAGTCCGCTAAAGAGCAGAGCCTCGGCTTTCGCTCCGGTCATGCGCAATGCGATCAGGGGCTGATATTCTGGGTCGGAATGCCATGCTTTCGCCGCCTCCATGTCGGGGAATTCAATCAGGACGGCCACGGTCGGGGCTTTGGTCTCGCCCTCCACGCGTTCATTCTCACGGCAGGCCGAAATCACCTTGCCACCGTATTTTTCCAGCAGCACGCGGGTCGGCGCCCCATAGGCTTCGCGCCAGGATGAATCCCATTCTTCCTGCTCGTACATTATATAGGCGCTCATTTTCGCATACCCTTCGCATTAGTTGGTTTGGTCTTTGGACCACATTTTGAAGGGTAGGAGCCTCCTAATGGGACATCAAACCTTTTTGCCGTAACTCGTATGGGATGTTGCGGGATGCTGTTGCCATCAAAACCAACCGGTAGCGCCCGGGGCAATTTGGGATTTGCTGTCAGGATTGATCGCACCAGAGTTGCTCGAATGTTGCCATTTTCTGGTCGTTTTGACCCATCGCGCCTTCCTCATGCTCACACCGATGATACATCATTGTGCTGTCTATCTCAGCAAGCGAAGCCGAACCACGGGCTCACAAATTGCAGGTGGAGGCCTGGTCCGAACTGGCCGTTGCACAGATAATTAATTGCCTGCGGTCTGGCATGCCTCCAACGATAGACATATGATTTCGGGCACAAGTTCTTGATGATACAATTTGAGGTGGAGCACGTTTTCATGACCAAC
>JAJFHB010000109.1 GCA_021775795.1 Hyphomicrobiales bacterium
CTTGTGCGGCTGCGATGTTGTCGGTGTAGACGGCATAGACTTTCTCGACTTCTTCATCCGGAAAGGTCAGCCGTTCGAGACCACGGCGCGCCGAAGACACGGTCTCGGTCAGACCCGTCAGCAGGCCGCGCTCGCGCAAGAAAACGATTTTGGGCATCTCGACCGGTACATCGATCTCGAAAACCAGGCCCTTGAAACTGGTAGACTGCGAGTTGTTACTTCCTCCCTGTGTGGTGAGCTTCACTTCGCTCAACTTGTAGCCGACGTCGCGCCAGGTTCCGGTAATGCCATCCTCCAGGTTTGCATTGTCAAAACCCGGCACTACACCCAGCTCTTCCGCCCGATAGACATTGATGTAATCGGTGTCCGGGGACCGAATGTGACTGGCATCGCCGACAAAATCACACAATACCGGCCCGATGTGATCCGCGAGCCGTTCATTGACGCCATGCCCCATTACTTTGAAAGTAAACTTGGCGCCTGTGTAGGTCAGGAAAGCTAGGACCGCGATCAAAAAAATGTCCAGGTCGAAGTACAAAATCAAGATCGCCAGAATCACACTGACGGAAACTCCGATGATTACGACGAGGCGTGCTTTCTTGCTGGTTGAGGCGCGCTCGTCCTCGACGCTCTGCAGGAACGGCGCGATCTTGGCATGGAAGACAGCTTCGAACCCCGCTTCTTCCGGCGTGCGTTCGGTAAAAGTATACTCAGTCATTGCGTCCCCTCACTCCCATAGCCTGCCATGACAAATTGCCAATATGTCGATGGAAGTCAATTGTGCAGCGATCGATTCTAATGTGAAGGGGCGGGATTGTTGGGGGGTGGTGCCAGGTGACGTCGCCCATTTGCATGTTATGTTTTACACGAGTGCAAATACACAGGGATTGCCATGGCGCGCCGCATAATTGATTTGTCGATTGCTCTGGAGAACGACGTGATTTCGGACCCGCCGATGATGCAGCCCGAGATCGAGTATTTTGATCACGATCAAACCGTTGGACAGATGGCCGGTTTCTTCGACGGTCTGACGGCGAATGACTTGCCGGATGGCGAAGGCTGGGCGGTTGAGAAAGTGCAACTCTCCACGCACAACGGAACCCATCTTGATGCGCCCTGGCATTTTGCTTCAACGATGGATGGAGGCAAGCGGGCGATCACCATTGATGAAGTGCCGCTGGAGTGGTGCATCGGGCCGGGGGTGAAGCTTGACTTCCGGCACCTTGAAGATGGCCATGTGGCAAGCGCTGAAGATGTCGAAGCGGAGCTTGACCGCATTGGCCATGAGGTGGCTGCCGGCGATATTGTTGTGGTCAACACGCGTGCCGGGGCGCTGCAGGGTTCAGATCAGTATCTGAATGCCGGTTGCGGTGTTGGCCGCGAGGCCACTTTGTGGCTGCTTGAACGCGGCGTGCGTGTAACCGGAACGGATGCCTGGTCCTGGGATGCGCCTTTTGTGCACACGGCAAAGCGCTGGGCAGAAACGCGCGACCCTACCATTATCTGGGAGGGCCACCGGGCCGGCCGCGATATCGGTTATTGCCACATCGAGAAGCTTCATAATCTGGAAGTGCTGCCGCCGTTCGGCTTCGAGATCATTTGCCTGCCGGTGAAAATCAAGGCGGCATCCGCTGGATGGACACGGGCGGTTGCGGTGATTGACACCTGAGATTGGCTTTGCCCGAACGGTAGGGCATAGTGCCATTTTTATTGAACGGAGATTCAATATATGGCACGCGACCCGCGCTATGATGTGCTCTTCGAGCCCGTGCAAATCGGACCTGTAACGGCCCCGAACCGCTTCTATCAGGTACCGCACTGTTCCGGCATGGGGTATGAACGGCCGCGCACGATGGCAGCGATGCGGGGCATGAAGGCCGAAGGCGGCTGGGGCGTTGTGTGCACAGTATATTGCTCCATTCATGCATCTTCCGATGACACCCCCTACCCTCATGCAACACTATGGGACGAAGGTGATATTCGGAACCTGGCACTCATGGCCGATGCTGTGCACGAGCACGGGGCGCTCGCCGGTGCCGAGCTCTGGTACGGTGGTTCCTACGTTTCAAATCTTTTGTCCCGCGATCCATCGCTTGGCGTGCGTTCACTGCCGAGCAGCACGGATCCGGTTCAATCGCAACGCATGGATCTTGATGACATAGACGATCTGAAGCGCTGGCATCGCGATGCAGCCCTGAGGGCGCGGGATGCCGGTTTCGACGTTGTCTATGTCTATCCATCGCATGGTTATCTTCTGCATGAGGTTTTGTCCCGCAGCCTGAATGATCGCTGCGATGACTATGGTGGCAGCCTCGAAAACCGTGCCCGCCTGATCCGCGAACTGGTTGAGGACACAAAAGAGGCGGTGGGTGATCGTTGTGCCGTGGCGGTGCGGATTTCTGCCAACGGACATGGAGATCGGCATTTGTCTGCGGAAGAATCTGCAGCCGTTATCGAGATGCTGGCACCGGCAACCGATCTCTTTGATCTGATCGTGTCTGATTATTCAGAGGAAATGGGCTCTTCCCGTTTCGTCGAGCAGGGCGGGCTTGAAGACCGTGTCGCCTATGTCAAAGACCTGACCGGCAAGCCGGTTGTCAGCGTTGGTCGTTTTACGTCTCCTGACATGATGGTGTCGCAGGTTCGACGCGGTGTGCTGGATTTCATTGGAGCGGCGCGACCGTCCATCGCTGACCCGTTCTTACCCGGCAAGATTGATGCCGGCCACATCGAGGACATCCGCGAATGCATCGGCTGCAACGTCTGCTATTCGGGCAACACCCGCGGCTCTCCGATACGCTGTACGCAAAACCCGACAATGGGGGAAGAATGGCGCGCGGGCTGGCATCCAGAACATGTGGAGAGAGATGGCAGTGGCAGTGTCCTCATTGTTGGTGCCGGACCTGCGGGTCTTGAGGCGACCCATATTCTCGGCAAACGTGGTTTTGACGTCACCCTCTCAGACCGCTCGGACGAGCCCGGGGGCCGGGTGGCGCGGGAAAGCCGATTGCCTGGTCTTGGCCAGTGGGCGCGGGTGCGGGATTATCGCCTGACACAGATCAGGGAGATGCCAAATGTCACGCTCTATCTCGAAAGTGAGATGGACGCTGATCATGTGCGCGATTTCGGTGCTGATCATGTGATCTGTGCAACGGGTGCACGCTGGCGTCGGGACGGATTTGGCCGGCATCACGAAGCGCCCATTGACGGTGCGGGCCTGCCCGGCGTTTTTACACCGGACGATGTCATGGACGGGACCGATGTTGCGGGGCCCGTGCTCGTCTTCGACGATGACCATTATTACATGGGCCCGGTACTCGCTGAAAAACTCGCTGCTTCGGGAAGCAAGGTTTTCTACGTCACAACTGAGGGCACTGTCGGTTCCTGGAGTGGCTATACAGAAGAGCAAACACGCACCCAGGCACGGTTGATCGAACTTGGTGTGGAGATCATTGTTTCCAAGGCGCTCGCCGGTTTCGATGGTGACAGCGCCAGACTTGCTTGTGTCTATACGGGCCGGGAGCGGGCGCTCGAGGTGAATGCTGTTGTCAACGTCACCTCCCGCGAGCCGTATGATGAGCTCTTTCGCGCGCTTGTCGGCGAGCACAGCCGTGATCAAAACATTGTTCAGATCGGAGACTGCAGGCAGCCATCAATCATTGCCGCTGCAGTATATGCGGGCCATCGCGTCGGGCGGGAGCTTGGTGTGGGTAAACCAATTGTCGCGGGGCGCGACCGGGTCGTCGTGTAGCCAAAAGTCTGCACGGGATCAGGCGAGCAGGTCGATCGCTTCATCTTCAAGGCTGCTCGCCACTTTCAGCACCTCGACCTGTGCTTTGTAGCTGATTTCCGCAAGCTTGAGATCAATCAGCCCCTGACCCAGATCCGGCGTGTCGAACACTGGAGAAGCTGGTGGGGGGGATTGAGTCTTACCTGTTGGCGTCGCCTTTGGCGCAGGAGGCGTTGCCTCTCCGGCCTGAAAGTTACCGGCAGCAACAATTGTGCGCGCAGCTGTCTCGAAGCTGCGGGCCGCCGTCTGAAGACCACCGGCTGCAATGGAAATGGCAGAACTCATAAGCCCCACTTTAGGCTTGGGTTCTTAAGCGCTCGTAAATGGATGATGAGGGGAGAAAACAGGGGGAGACGCTTTGAAGGGGTCAATTAACCGCCTCCCCCTGTCTATCCGTGGCTGACTACGCAATACCTAATGCCAGCACAATGCTTTAGGTCGCAAGAGCCGTGCCAGTTTCATTATGCGAATGGAGGCGGTATATTGGGTTTGTCATTCAGCGACCCACTATATGTAGGTTCTGGTTGTTGCAGCATTCGCAATTTGCGAAGCATTATGCGAATGCGCCGGCCCTAAGCGGCACGCCCCCGGGCAATCCAGAGGTCGAGAAAGCCATCGAGCCAGGTTCTGACCGGCGGATCATAAACAGCCCGGCCCTTGAAATGATCTGCCCTGCATTGGGCGCCTTTCATCGTTAAGCGCGGCGCTCCAAGCACTGTCCAGCGGTGCAACATTGCAAGCGTGACTTCAGAATGGAACTGCACGGCAAAGGCGTTGGAGCCATATTGAAAGGCCTGACTTTCAAAGTTGGGGCTTTTGGCAAGATGGGTGGCGCCACAGGGGAGGTCAAAGGTTTCCCGGTGCCAGTGATAAACGTGAGAGGGCCAGTCGCAGAGTTCTTCACCATGCTCAGTCGGCTCAATCGGGTAGTAACCGATTTCAACATAACCGTCCGGGTGCTCGTAGACACGCCCGCCAAGCTGCAGTGCCATCATCTGCGCGCCCAGGCAAATGCCCAGAAACGGCCGCTCGTCCCGCAGGGGTACGCCGATCCAGTCAATTTCCTCCGAGATATAGGCTTCTCTGTCATTGGCGCTCATGGGGCCACCAAAGATAACGGCGCCA
>JAJFHB010000110.1 GCA_021775795.1 Hyphomicrobiales bacterium
TCACGAACGAGAATAGGCTGATTCGTATGACCGGTTGAGGGCGCTATCCAAAAAGCAAAACCGTTCAGGCCGGGTGCGCCTGCACCTGGTCTTCCGAGGCTTTCGCGGTCGAACGACGTGCGACCATGTCATCGTGCATTGCAATGATCAGATTGCTTGCCGTGCGCTCACACAGAAACGGGAACACCGCGTGGACCAACGCCGCCAGCCCTGCGCCCACAAGCCGGAGGCCGGCCCTGCCCGCAAAGAACATGTGCTCAAAATACCCCTCCCCAACCGAAGCGGGATGGTCTTTGAAGAGCGCGTGAAGTGTGAGGGCCATGGGTATCTCCTGTGTCTGTCGGTGTCAGGAAATATGCACAATCTGGTGTCGAACTTGGTCCTTTTCTTGGAAGCAAACACCTCTTATGTTGGGACAATTTCCTACAAATAGAGAAAAATGCAGGACATGGATCAGATTGACCGCAGAATACTGAGATTGTTGCAACGCGATGCATCAAAGAGCCTGAATGAAATTTCCGATGAAGTTCACCTCTCGCGAAACGCCTGCTGGAACCGTATCCGGCAACTTGAGCAGCGCGGCGTCATCAAGCACCGGGTCGCCATACTGGACCGGAAGACACTCAACCTTGGCCTTACGGTGTTTGTTGCTGTGAAGACGGATCGCCATGATGGCGCCTGGCTCGAGACGTTCAAATCTGCGGTACGCGACATTCCTGAAATAGTTGCCATCTACCGCACCAGCGGCGAGACCGACTATCTGTTGCAGGCCGTGGTGCCGGACATAAAGGCCTATGACGAGCTTTATCAACGCGTCATTGCCAAGGTGGAACTGTCCGATGTCAGCGCCAGTTTTGTCATGGAAGAGATTAAGCAGACGACCGAGCTGCCGCTTGACTACGCCTGACGCGCACGGCCAGCACCTGCCGCAACTCTGAAAATACCGGTTGGCTCACAAGGTTCGGGAACTGGTCCGGCACAGGCTGGACCTCCTCCACTTCCGACACCATCCCCATTGGCAGACTTGCCTGAGAAACTGCCGCCGGATTACATGATGCGCGCTGTGCCTGAAACACGAATGGAGCTTCCCGCATCATCCGCTATCTCTGCGCGAAGCAGGGAGCGAGATCCCATATCCTCGCCCTGCACGATATCAATCGAGCCATCGTGCGGCCACGCTATATCCCGCAAATAGCCACTGAACGCTGCGGCTGCAGCACCCGTGGCTGGGTCCTCATAGACGCCACCCGAGGCAAACGGGTTGCGAACTTCAAAGCTGCGTGCCGAAGCCGCATAAACAAGATTGATGGTGACAAGTCCTGCTGCATTCATCAGCTCACGACCAGCATCAAGATCGTAGCTCATGGCGCTGAGCAACGCGCGGCTCTTCAACGCCAGCACCAGATGACGTGCACCTGCTTCCGCAATTGCCGGCGGAATGCGACCGTCAAGATCCTCTTTGGTGTACCCGAACAGGGCAAGCGCATCCGTTACAAGCCCTGCATTTGCTGCTGCACTTCTTGTCGGCGGCGACTGCAGAGCGGCTTTCAGAACCACCCCGTCACGTTACCCTTCAACGGTGATCTCGGCCTCGTTGAGGTAAAGGGGATAAACACCGTCTCCATTCTGCATTGCCAGAGCTGCACCCAAAGCAATGGTTGCATGCCCGCAAAAGGGAACTTCGGATTCCGGTGAAAAATAGCGCACCCGCCAGCCATCACCCTGACGCATTGCAAATGCGGTTTCGGAGTATCCGACTTCGGCAGCGGCCGATTGCATTTCTTCCGCATCAGGCAATTCATCGCTGATTGCAACACCTGCCGGATTACCGCCAACATTGCCGTCCGAAAATGCAGAAATACGAAGAACGTCCATGGATGCATCCTTGCCGTTGAAAAGCAGACGACAACCATTTGGTGCCGGACAATTTCATGTGGCAAGCGCGGCAAACGACTTCAAGTGCCATGGCGTTGAAATGTTGCGATCAAGGGATGAAATCCGTCTTAGCGTTCAATTTCATAAATTTCGCTTTCAAGGCCAAGATAGCCATTCCAGGCAAACCAATAGGCTATATGCCCGGGTACACGCGCCAGCCTAGCGCCGTCAGGGCCGCTGATCTGTTCTTCATTGATTTGCCAGATATCGGTTCCGGAGAGCAATTCACCGGGAAGATTACCCGCCTGAAACTCATGTGCCCCCCTGTCGTAGGCACGAACTGTTCGGGTCTCCGCATCGCCAACCAGAACAAGTGTGCGGTCGCCAATTGCATCATTGATCACAGAGACACTTTCAAAGGCCTCCAGGGGCCAGGCCTTTGATGACGCCACATCACGAACACCGAAGACGTAGGATTTCTGGGCAAAAAGCGTTTCATCCACAACAGTTGGAAACATCAAGTCAGAGCTGGCAAAATACTCTCGATAGACGACGCCTGCACCATAATTGCGGCGATGGCCCGTATCGAGAGATAGCACACGCGTATCACCGTGAGCTTCCCGCCACTCCGACCAACTGGTGATAACAACCGGGCGGATCTTAAGCTCAATGTTACTGTCAACGAGTGGTCCCGATACCGGACGCCCGGTAAACTGGTTCCACAGACTGTCGGTTTCGCGGTCAAACATCAACTTGTTGGAACGGTAGAGGAAACCGGAAGAGCCAAATACAAAGGGCTGCGCGCGGCCGTCCACATGTGTTTCGAAAAGAATGCCAGAGCCGCAAAGAGTGCAATAGGCAAGGGCTACCGGCACACCTCCAATGGTCTCATTGAACATTTCGTGCCAACCCAT
>JAJFHB010000012.1 GCA_021775795.1 Hyphomicrobiales bacterium
CTTGCGCCAGGTTTTCGATGAAGCATTTGCGAGTGATGCGCAGATCGGCGCGGCCATACGTGCCGATATTGTCGCCGTTCTCGAACGCGATCCGGCATGCACGAGCCACATCGAGCCGCTGCTCTACTTCAAGGGTTTCCATGCCCTGCAGTGCTATCGCATCACCCATTGGCTGTGGAACAACGAGCGCAAATCAATGGCGCTGTTCATTCAAAACCGCATCTCCGAAGTGTTCGGCCTTGATATTCACCCGGCAGCGAACATTGGCCGTGGCATCATGATCGACCATGGCACGGGTGTGGTCATCGGTGAGACGACGGTTATAGAGGATGAAGTTTCTCTTCTGCAGAATGTGACGCTTGGCGGCACGGGCAAGGACTCAGGCGACCGTCACCCGAAGGTGCGTCGCGGCGCACTGATCTGTGCCGGTGCGAAAATTCTGGGCAACATCGAAATTGGCGAAAGTGCCAAGGTCGGAGCCGCATCCGTTGTTCTAAGTGATGTGCCGCCGCGCTGTACGGTCGTCGGCGTGCCGGCCCAGATTGTCGGTGACTGCTGTGACCGGCCGGCCCGGGAAATGGACCAGAGCCTGCCCCATAGTATTTGATTTCTGTCCCGCGGGACTGTCTTTTGCAACGCGCAAAGGGGCTTGTCTCGAATCGTCTCAGCGACGATAGTGTTTGCAGTGTTAATCAATCGAAAGGAGGTGATCCAATGTCTAGTGAGATTTCGGTGACGTCGAGGGACCTTGGGTGTTTATCAATCGCAACGGAGCACTCTTCGAAGCAATTGTAACTCCTTTTGACAGGGATCCCCCTGCAAAGGGGTCTCGAGACCTACGAACTCACGGAGGGCCGCGGCAATCGCGGCCCTCTTTGATTCTGAGAGCGCCCGCGCAATCTGGCTGCGCCATTTTTCTTCAGTTTTTGATTCCGCCTATGAGCCCAAGTGCTTTCCCAGAAAGGCAATTGTGCGCTGCCAGGAAAGCTCTGCGTCGACCTTGTCGAAAACGTCGCTCTCCTCATTGAAGAAGGCATGATCACCTTCATAGCGGTGCATTTCGTAGGTTGCTGATGAGTTCGCAAGGGAGGCTTCCAGCGCGTCTGCGGCAGCAGCCGTGCACCATTCGTCCAGTTTGGCAAAATGGCCCTGGAACGGACAAGCCATGGCGGCGGGATCAGCCTGGTCTTCGGGCGGGATGCCGTAGTAACAAACGGCAGCATCACAGCCGGGAAGTTTTACTCCTGCAATGACAGTCAGTGCGCCGCCCATGCAAAATCCCATGACCGCGACCTTGTCATGATTGCCACGCAGGTAGGCGAGAGCGCCGGCAACGTCGGTCTCGGTGGCGCCGACCCAATCGAGACCGTCCATCATGTGGTTTGCTTCGTCTGCGTCCTGAGTTACACGGCCCTCATAAAGATCAGGGGCAAGAGCTGTGTAGCCAGCGGCTGCAAACCGGTCAGCGACACCCTTTATCTGGTCGTTCAGTCCCCACCATTCCTGCAAAACTATGATGGCAGGGCCGTTTGATGCCGCCTTTGCCAAATACCCTTTGCACTGGCCGGCACTTGTTTCAAAGCTGACTGTCTCGCCCATATCCGCTCCTCCTGTTAATTCATCTTACTTTGCTGCGTATCATCGCCCAATACGGCTCCCGTCAAAAGTGATTTCAAGCCCGGTCTTTCCAGAACGGAAAAAGGCAGAGGGCGGCACAGATCGAGCGCTGCAATGCCGATGCGGGCTGTCATGATGCCATTTATGGCCCCTTCGCCGATGCGGGCAGAAAGCCGGCCGGCGATGCCCTTGCCCAACACATGCTGAATAAGATTGTCGCCAAGCGCCAGTCCGCCGGAAACGACAAGATGGCCCAACACCATGCGAGCGAGTTTGAGAGTGCCTACGGTACCGGGACGGGAACCATAAAGTGTTGCCAGACGCCGAAGCATCGCCAAGTTCTGCGCAGCGATGAAGGCAATATCGAGAATTGCTGCGGGATTGACGGCTGTGACGAGCGAAACGCGCTTTGAATAACCTGAAATGATGCTCCGCGCCTTCATGTCGAGATCGGCCATCAATGTGCGCTCTGCAAGGTTGATGTGCGCTGATGGGTCGATGACGTCTCTATCGTGTTCCCCCAGCCGTTCCAACGGCCAGGTCATGTCCCGGCGGTTTCGGTAGAGGTTTTTCAAGCCGGTAATGACCGTACGTGCGTCCTCAGCGGTTTCATGGCGGAGGGCGCGGTCTGCCATCTGGCGCAGGTGCTCCAGTCGTCTCAGGCGAGACAGAGCCACAAGTTCCTTCAGGCAGATCATGAGAGCCGCGAACACGGCGACTGCAAGAAAGGCAAGCCCGGCACGTCCAAGCCAGAGATGGCGGGTATACAAGTCATCAATCAGATCATTGATGGCGAGAGCGATGGCCGCGGATAATAGTATGGACAACGCTGCAGCCAGCAGTTTTCCCCAACGAAGACCCTTGCGGGCCGCTGGTAACAGATCCGCTATCGCTGGTGCTGGCGTGGAACCCGTTTCGACGTCAGGTTGTTCGGCAAACACCGGTGATGCCACCTCTACGGGCTCGTCCAGAATGACTGTGCTCTGGTCCGGCCTGAAGGCTGCGGGCTTGCGCGGGCGCTGGCTCATTCCAGATGATCCCCGATCAGAAAGTTTACTGCCCGGTCCAGACGAATATGGGGGAAAGGAGCCTTCGCGGCTGGAACAGACGTTGATGCTGGCACGGGCGGACGGAACTTCAGAAATTTGTATGGGGCATCTGAGGCGCGTTTGACGTCTGCATAGGCTGCCAGCAGTTCTTCCGGATCCTCGGGAAGATCACCTGGAAAGATCACGGCTTCTTCGTCACCTGAGTAGGTTTTTCGCCCGAGTTTTTCACCGGCAATCGGCGTGCCGGCTATACACTCTAGCTCCTCTGTGCCCCGGGTGGCGCGGGCCTCGCGGGTCGCTCTGATTGCCGCAAGCGCTAAAGCATCAACCTCTGCATGCCTGATTTCCGCGCGTCCAGCGGCATCCAACACCAGATGCTCCATCACGGCTTCGAGCCGGTCATGGCTCCTTTGGTGCAGATGATCCGCTTTTGTTGCCGCAAACAGAACGCGATCGATGCGTCGTCCGAGAATGGCGGAAAGCCAGCTGTTCTGGCCGGGCCTGAAACTGCCGAGTATTTCAGTCAGGGCACGCTTCAGATCATCCAACGCGTGGGGCCCCGCATTGAGGGCTGAAAGCACATCAACCAATACAATCTGGCGGTCCAGGCGGGCAAAATGGTTGCGGAAGAAGGGTTGCACCACGTATTTTCTGTAGGCCTCAT
>JAJFHB010000111.1 GCA_021775795.1 Hyphomicrobiales bacterium
GTCTCTGCCCGAAATCGGCAGGCGCTTCGGTGGTCGCGATCATTCCACCGTTTTGCACGCTGTTCGCAAGGTTGAATCGCTCATGAGCAACGATGAAAAACTGGCGCGCGAAGTTGCTCTTCTTGCGCAGTTGCTTGAGCAACCTTAAGGCCAATTCGCCGGCGGCGGCAGGTCGCCGCCGGTGGGCTACACATTGTGCACGTGAATACTTGGATTTTTGCACAATTCTGCGGCAAATTCCTGAATTTGGACTTGTCACGTGAGCCCTCTCGCGCCACATTCGTTTGTCCATGAACTGGATCCAACATCACTGCTGGACGGACTGTTGCGAATTCCCTCGTCTGGCGGGTTTTTACGTGAACAAGAGATCATAGATGCGCGTTACCATTGAACGCTCGGAGTTGCTTAGGTCGCTCAACCATGTGCAAAGCGTGGTGGAACGCCGCAACACGATACCCATACTTTCAAACGTGCTGCTTCAGGCGGACGGTGCGGCAGTGAAGCTGTCGGCGACAGATCTAGATTTGGAGATTGTCGAAAGTGCCCCGGCCGAAGTTGCCCAGGCCGGCTCGACGACAGCGTCAGCGCATATTCTATATGACATTGTCCGCAAGCTTCCTGACGGCTCGCAACTCGAACTCGAACAGGGACCCGACGATCACCGGCTGCTCGTACGCTGTGGCCGATCGCAGTTTACTCTCCAGGCTTTGCCCGCAGAAGAATTTCCAGATCTCTCTGGCGGTGATCTGGACCGGAGCTTCTCGCTCGCGGCAAGCGTGATCAAGCGGATGATCGAAAAAACCAGATTCGCCATCTCCACGGAAGAGACGCGCTATTACCTGAACGGCATCTACCTGCATGAGGTAGAGCTGGATGGGGAAAGCCGTCTGCGCGCCGTTGCCACTGATGGTCACCGCCTTGCGCAGGTGCAGGTTGCGTTGCCCGACGGCGCTGCGGGAATGCCCGGTGTCATCGTGCCACGCAAGACCGTGCTTGAACTGCACAAGCTCATTGATGGCACCTATCCAGACTATGAGCGGGTGATACCGAAGGAAAACGATAAGACCATGGAGGTCGATGCACGCCAGTTTGCTCAGGCGGTAGATCGTGTTTCCACTGTTTCCAGCGAAAAGGGCCGGGCAGTGAAACTCAATCTTGAGGGCGACAAGCTCGTCCTCTCCGTGAACAATCCCGACAGTGGCAGCGCGGTGGAAGAACTAACGGCAACCTACGACGGCGATGCGCTCGATATTGGGTTCAATGCGCGCTATTTGCTCGATATTACAGGTCAGCTGAATGGTGATGTCGCGCGCTTTTTGCTTGCTGATGCCGGCTCGCCGACCATCGTGCGCGACGTGGAGGACGAAACAGCACTTTACGTCCTCATGCCGATGCGGGTGTGAACGACCGGGCCTGATTTAGAAAACCTCCGTGACCGCCCTGCATATTGTTCAACTCTCACTGACCGACTTTCGCAACTACAAGGCTCTGCGTCTTGAACCGGCACCTGGGTTGAATGTTCTGTCCGGGCCCAACGGAGCAGGCAAGACCAATTTGCTGGAGGCAGTGTCCTTACTTGCACCCGGCCGCGGACTGCGGCGCGCCCCTTACTCAGAATTACTGCGTGAAGGCGCGAGCGGCAGATGGACTGTCTCCGCCATGACGTGCGGCCGTTACGGCGAGGCGCGCCTTGGCACCGACTGGGCACCCGCTGGAGAAAGTGGTGCTCGCCGCGTCAGTATCGACGGTGACATGCAGCGGGGAACCAGCGCATTGTCGCCATACTTCAGTGTACTGTGGCTGACACCGTCCATGGACCGCTTGTTCGCCGGCCCCGCGGGTGACCGGCGGCGCTTTCTCGATCGTCTCGTCTACGCTTTCGATGCCGAACATGGACAGCGCGCAGCGGCTTTTGAAAAGCTCATGCGGGAGCGAAACCGGCTGCTGGAGCAAAGGCCGTTTAATGCATCCTGGCTCGCCGGTGTGGAAATGCAGATGGCAGAGTGCGGTGTTGCGCTGGCGGCAGGACGCGCCGATGCAGTAAGGGCGCTTGACGCCTACATGCGTTCGGGCGAAACATTATCCAACGCCGCGTTTCCGTGGGCGGGCCTGGCGCTCATTGGAGATCTGGAGCGTGAACTTGAAAAATTCTCTGCTGTCGAAGTAGAGGATCATTATCGTAGAATACTCAATGATTCGCGGGCCTATGATGCCGCGGCCGGACGCACAACGTCGGGGCCCCATCGCAGCGACCTGCAGGTGACGCACGGCCCCAAGGGCGTGGCCGCCGCCCGATGTTCGACAGGAGAGCAAAAGGCGCTTCTGGTTTCGACTGTTTTGGCTCATGCCAGGTTTTTGGCAGGCCTTGATGGAGGTGTAACACCGGTGCTGTTGCTTGATGAAATATCGGCTCATCTGGACAGCCCCCGCCGGCAGGCGTTGTTTGAAGTGCTGGCGACACTGGGCGCACAGGTCTGGATGACAGGAACGGAACAGGACTTGTTTGCGGAAATAGGGACCCATGCCGGATTTTTCCGGCTGGAAGACGGTAGTCTCGCTGCCACGTGACGTGGCTTGAAAGGACAATGAATGGCTGACGAAGAACAGAGCGCACCACCCGCGGACGGTGACTATGGTGCGGATTCAATCAAGGTGCTCAGGGGCCTTGAGGCGGTTCGCAAGCGCCCTGGAATGTACATCGGCGACACCGACGATGGTTCCGGCCTGCACCACATGGTCTATGAGGTCGTTGATAACTCGATTGACGAGGCCCTGGCCGGTCATTGCGATACGGTCAAGGTCAAGCTCAATGCCAACGGCTCCGTCACTGTTTCAGACAATGGCCGGGGTATCCCAACAGACATCCATTCCGAAGAGGGTATTTCCGCCGCTGAGGTGATAATGACCCAGCTCCATGCTGGCGGAAAGTTTGATCAGAATTCCTACAAGGTATCCGGTGGGCTTCACGGGGTTGGTGTATCCGTCGTCAATGCCCTGTCCGCAGAACTGGAGCTTCGCATCTGGCGCAACGGTCATAACTACGTGATGAATTTTGCCCATGGCGTGGCGGTCCAGCCGCTGGCGATTGTCGGCGATGCAGAAGGCCGGACTGGTACGGAAATAAACTTCCGTCCCTCCGATGGCACCTTCACGATGATAGAATTTGACTTCAAAACCCTCGAGCACCGGTTGCGCGAACTGGCGTTTCTAAACTCCGGGGTCACTATTGAGCTCACTGACGAGCGCGGTGTCGAGCCGGTCACCGTAACCATGATGTATGAAGGCGGCGTTGAAGCCTTCGTGCGTTATCTCGACCGCACCAAGCATCCGGTTGTCGA
>JAJFHB010000112.1 GCA_021775795.1 Hyphomicrobiales bacterium
GGGCAGCGCCCGCAAAAGATCTAGCTCACGACCCATCAAGCCTTACTCAATGCCTGCGCATGAACTTTAGCAATGCCGTCCGCCGGCTGCGCATAGGCAAAATCGGGAAAGGCTGCAAGGGTGGCGGCAGGATCAAACGGACGATAACCGTTGTGGGGCATCGCTCCCGATCGTGGCGAGCCGGAGATCGGAATGTTGTCGCCGAACTGGGCGACAACGAGATCTGCGGCATCTCTGAAGGAGATGACAGTACCGGTCGCGGCATTCAACGCACCTTTTGAACGATGCCCGAGGATGCGCGTTGCAAGTTCTGCAACATCTTCAACCCAGACATGATCGCGGCGCTCTTCGCCTTCGCCGAACAACACAATTTTCTCGCCCTTCGCCGCCAGCCTCCGGAACCGGTTTGGGCCGTATCCATTGTGCGGATCATCGGCACCATAAATCAGCGTCGGTCTCAACGTGGCAAAAGGCGTCGCGCCTGCCGCTTCACGCACCATCACTTCGCGGGTGAGGTGCATGAGCCCATGCACACTGCCCGGTTCAGCACAGGAAGTTTCGCTCAGCGGTTCCATGCTGTCCGCATAGATTGCATCTGAACCGATGTTGACAACATGCGCGACAGGCTGGCGTTGCAGTGCATCGCAAAACGCCTCAATGAGGGAGATGTTGTCTTTGAACATTTGCAGGTCTTTGCACGGCGCGATTGCCGAGACACAGACCAGCGCATCAGTGGACCGCAAATGCCCGGCCAGCATTGCGCCGGCATCCGCCCGCGAGAGGTCGACATCGCGGCGTGCGATTTCCAGAACGCTGGCACCAGCAGCCGTGAGCCGCCGCACGATGGCACCGCCGACGAACCCGCCTGCCCCGACAACAACCGTCCGTTCTGCAAACGCTGGAGTTTGATTCAAATGCTCAAGCACTTCCCGTAATCCTTTGATTATTCAGCCAATTGCAGGCACACCAAGCGTCAGGTACCGCAGACCAGCCGCTGTAACGTCTTTGCGTTCGAAGACCCCATAAGGATCGATGACAACACAGCCGCGCATCGTATCGGCGACCGCACCTATATCAATATCAGCATACTCCGGCCACGGCGTCAGAACCATCAACGCATCCGCATCCCTGACCGCATCCAGTGCACTTTCCGCGCCAGTACTCATGGGGTGGTCCACGACGTCTGCTGAAACAACGGGATCATGAAGCTGCAACCGCACATCGCGCATCTGCGAAATGGTGGCGAGCGAAGGCGAGTTTTTCACCGAGTGAGTATTTTCCTTGTAAGCAAGACCCCACACCGCAACGACAACATCCAGCTTTACATCAAGCACTTCCCGGCGGACCGCTTTCACCGCCCAGTCACGGCGGTGACGGCTGTTGTCGAGCCACGCCGCAACGATGCCGCTGTCAGTTTCATGCTCCTCTGAAAGTCGCATGACAGTCGCCAGGTCGCGCTCAAGATTACCACCTGCAAGTCCAAGTCCCGGCGCCAGGTAAGAATACGGACCTATGCGCCGGTCAAGCTTGAGGGCCGGCACGATCTCTGCCCAGTCAGCGCCAACGTTCTCGCAGACTTCCGCCATTGTATTGGCCACCCCGATTGAGGCCACCAGACACATATTGATGGAAATCTTCGCAAGCTCGGCGCTCTCATAGCGCATGTTCAGGATCGGGCACCCAAAGGCTTCAAGCAGGACAGAATAAGCTTCTGGCAACTCACCTTCCGGATCAGCGCTGCCAATGATGAAGCGTTCAGGTTCAACGGCCCGCTCCACCGCTCGGCCGAATATGAGCGTTTCGACCTGATAGAAAAGCCGTCCGGCCGGAAAGTCCAACTGCCGTGTAAATCCCGGGGGCACCTGACAGAGAACCACAAGAAATGCTGACGCGTTCAAATGCGGAATCACTGCTCCGATTAATTGCCTGATGCCAGACAGCTCAGACCGGCCGTCGTCGTCTGTTGGCACGTCAGGCGCCACATAAACAACGTCACAAGCGGCCAGATCGCCAAAATCACTGCTGAAGCGCTGCTTTGAACCGTTGGAACGGAGCATGTCGTCCAGAGCCGGTTCAACTACCGGGAGCTTGCCGCTTTGCAAATCAGTGACGAGGCTTGCATCTGCATCAACGCACACAACGTCAAAGCCCTTGGAACAGGTACCGGTCGCCGACACCAGTCCCAGATGTGTCATCCCCACAAACCCAACAATCGGCTTCATTTCGCCGCCACTTCCATTGCTCGCTCGCCGAGATCGCGCAGGGTCGCGTTAAGCCAGAGGTCGCTGGAGAGATCCGTTTCAGCGCCTTTCAGACACAGATCCTTGAAATGCGCATACTCCAGTTCCCAGGTCGGGTCATCCTGTTCCAGGGTTTCCGTGTCCTCAGGCGGCCTGCCGCTGGGCAGCACACGCGTTCGCTGTGTGAAGGTTGTCGGCCCCCACTTGCACAGGGAAGAGATATGAGCCGAGCCCGCTTCTGCAAAGATATCGCAGGTAAAATGGTTGCGCCAGGAAAGCAGGGTCATCTCCAGCTCAAACTTGACCGGCCCGGCCTCTGATCCAATGACCACATGATCAGGTGCCAGGTTTTCAAAACAGTTGCTGGCAATGACGTCGAATGAGCGCGTCGGCGTCCCGAACCAAAATGCAATGGTGTCGAGCAGATGAGAGCCCAGATCATGCAAGACGCCCGAGCCCTGATCGCGCCAGTCTGAATTGCGCACCAACCGGGCTGTGCCGTTGCCATAGAACATTCGGCAGCGGAAGACGCGCCCCAGATCGCCCGAACGGATGAGCCCTGCCATGCGCACATAATGAGGTTCGAAGCGGTGATTATAGGCCGTGTAGCAAACAACACCCGCTTCACGCGCAGACATCTGCAGGCTCTCTATGTCCTTGTCGTCAGCCGCCCAAAGCGGTTTTTCCACAAGTACATGCTTTCGGTTCTGCAACAGATAGGTGAGCAGCTCAATTTTTGGTTCGTCGGGAATGCAACACAAGGCGGCATCGAAACTTTCGAGCGGCACATCGTGCAGCGATTGATAATCAGCTTCCGGGTTTACCGGATCCACAGATGCAACGTAATCGTCTCCGGCGAATTTGCGTCTCTTGTAACCCTGGACGCCAAGGCCAATGACAATTACGCGCATTCGGCTCACGAGTAGTTCACCTGCCGTTCGATGAGGTCAATCTTGTTTAGAATGTCTTCCGATGCGATGGGAATATTGCCGTCCCGCTCACACTCACAACCCGCAGCAATCGAACCCAGGATTGTTGCTTCCGTTGCCGAACCGTTGACCAGCATCGAAAGCGTTGAATAGGCAAGCAGGGCATCGCCCGCTCCCACCGCATCCACGAGGTTATCGACAAAGCTGTCAACGATGAAGAAGCTATCAAGCGCCTCGTGATCCTCACTTCTGCACGTCAGAACACCACGCTCACCAAGTTTCAAAATGAGCGTCTTGCATTCTGCCGCATCATACAGACGCGATGCCAGCGGTCTTATGCCTGAATCCTGGTCTGCCAGCGCAAAGCGCGCTTCACGCTCATTTGGCGTGATCAGATCAAATCCCTGGAATTCGGTGATATTGCCCCAGCGGCTTGCGACCTGACTGTCAGCAACCCGGTAAAGTCCCTCCGGAATGGCGCTGATCAGGGCCGGGATCGTACGTCGGTTGAAAACACCATGACGGAAGTCGCTGAAGACGACCGCGTCCGCACTTACTTCCTTGAGGCTTTCAGAAAGCGTCTCAACGACAGAATCCGAAATGGAGGAATTGTCCAGCGTGTCGATCTTGAGAAGACGATAGCCACCAACAACAATTGCGTTCTTGTTCGTGGTAGGTCGCGTCGTGTCGATCACCGGTCTGGTTTCAACGTCAAACTCACGCAGCCCGTCGAGCACAAAGTCCTTGAGATCGTCATCACCAAGAACGGTTGAGAATACAACCTTTGCTCCCGCCGCCCGCAGGTGTTTGGCGACAATGCCGGCGCCGCCGATATAGTCGTTCTTTTCCTGGTAGAGCACACTCATCGTCGGGGTTTTTGTCTGCCCGCCTATCATCGCGCACTGGGTGAGGCTATCGACAATGGTGTCGCCGACCACGTGAACGGTTTTCTCCGACATTTCGCGCACTGTATCGCGCATGCGATCGAAGCTGACGTTTTCGCGCTCCATGACAGAGAGCAGTTTTTGAAGCTGCAGCCCCGGAGGGGCCATATCGATTAGGCTGGAAGAGGAATAGACAATGTCGCCCGGCGTGAACATGATTTCACCGCCATAGGCCTCGACAATATCAGTTTCTTCAGCCGTCTTTGGGCTCACCCCGTCGGCCATATACTCAAAGCCTTTGGCGAAATAATCCGGCTCCAGCGCGGCAATATTCTCCAGAGGCTTGGCGTTCTTATCGATGAGCACGTAGTCGACAAATTCAAAGGCTGCAAGCGTTGCTGCCCGAATGTCTTGTGGCACGTGCGGACGATAGACACCCTTGTCGATATGGCGATCTGCCGTCAGGCTTGCGACCAGAACATCAGCCTTGCTCTTGGCAAAAATCAAATGGCGCATGTGACCTGGATGGACCACGTCAAACACCCCGTGGCACATGATCACCTTCTGCTCGCGCGGACGGCTTCCGATCAGCTCCTGAAGTTCCTCACGGGTCTTGATCTTGTGCCGAAACTGGGCGGTCAGCGACGCACTCATGCGCTGCCCTCCTTATCCATGTACTGAAACCACGTCTTTGTTGCCTCGGCGATCGAATCCGGGTCCCAAAGCGGCGCGTCTTTCCAAACGCCAATATCCTCAAGCATGAGGGCGACACCTTCTTCGAACGAAACTTTGGGCGCCCAGCCGAGTTCTGCGCTGATGCGCGAGATATCCGCCCATGTGCAGTCCGGCTCGCCGGGCCGCTTTGGCACATAGACACGCTCGCCTTCGAGCAGCTCGGTAAGATAGTTGACGCTTTGCGGATTACCGCCGCCAAGGTTCCAGATCCGGCCCGTATGATCCGTCTCAGCGGCTGCAAGAAAAGCCCGTGCCACATCGGACGCATAGACAAAATCACGGCTTTGGCTGCCATCACCCACAACTGTATAGGGTTTGCCGGAAAGTCTCTGCTTGAAGAAGACACCGAACACAGCGCCATAGGCACCTGTGGTGCGCACCCGCGTTCCATAGGCATTGAAGATGCGGATCGCGTTGACCGGCAGGCCGTAAACGTGATGCCAGTGGAAGGCGGCCTGCTCACCTTGATACTTCGAGAGAGCATAGGGGTATTGAGGCTGGATCGGATGATCTTCTGTTGTCGGGACCTCTGCCAGCCCATAGCACGATGATGAAGCCGCATAGACAAACTTGGAGACATTTGCGGCCCGAGCGCACTCGAGCACACGCACGGTGCCCTGAACGTTCACAGACATATAGTCGGTGGGGCGTTCAATAGAGGGGACGATGTCACCTATACCGGCAAAATGAACCACCTGGTCCGCATCGCTGAAGACAGTGGCATCAGGCTCCAGATCGCGGATATCGCACCATTCACAGGCGAGGTCAGCATTGTTGCCGTGATGCGCCAGATTTTCTTCCCGACCGCCCGACAGATCATCGACGACCCGTACTCTGAAGCCGCGCTCAAGCGCAACATCCACCATGTGGCTGCCGATAAAACCGGCGCCCCCAGTAATGACCATCGTGTTTTTGTCTGCCATGTCGGCCTATCCTGATGCGTCACAACCGACTTGCGGCCCACTCAGGCGGCGTTCAAGTTCTGCAGCGTTTTGACATTGTAGTACCAGTCATTGCTCATGCTGTCGGGCAGCTTACCGGCTTTAAACGCCTGGCAGAGATCCCGAACAGCATCCTCAATTGAATGGCTGGGTTTGAAGCCGATGACCTGTTGAATCTTGTCGGAATTGATATGGTACGACCGAATGTCATCGGTTGGTGTTGTAACCACATCAATCTCGCCCAGTTCGGGCATTTCCTCTTCAACAATCCGCTTCACGATCAGAGCGATGTCCATGATCGACATGTTCTGAAAGCCACAGTTGAAGGTTTGGCCGGCGATCTTCTCCGCCTCGATGCCAACGAGCTTGCGATAAAGGTCACACATGTCCTGCACGTGCAGGTTCGGACGCAATTGGGTTCCGCCAAACACGGTGATCTTGCCGTTGTTCACCGCATGGTTGGTGAGAATGTTGACCGAAAGATCAAGGCGCTGACGCGGGGCATGACCACAAAGGGTCGCCGGGCGAATGGTAACACAGACAAAATCATCTGATTGGTGACTGAACAGCACCGGCTCGCACATGCCTTTGTATTTGTTGTACAGCGTCAACGGCAAAAGCGGATGATCTTCCGTAACATCGGGTTGGTCCGACACGCCGTAAACAGAACTGGATGATGCATAGATGAAGCGACGCACACCGGCCGCCTTTGCCGCTTTGACCATCGGCTCAAACGCATCAAGATTGATCGACGTCGAGAGATTTTCGTCCAGAACAAAGCTCGCATCATTTGAGATACAGGCAAGATCGATGACAACCTCTGCCCCTTTAAGGGCCTCATTCAAGGCATCCACGTTACGAATGTCACCGTGGATCAAACGGAAATCCGGATTATCCGTGGGCAGAAAGTGATCGCCAAAATAGCAGATATCGAAGGCTGTTACTTTGTGACCGTCGGCCAGCAGTTGTGGACACAAAAGTGAACCGACGTAGCCGGCTCCACCCAAAACACATACGTGCGTCATTTTCGAGCTTCCATTCTTGTCAAAACGAATTCATGAGTCAGGCCGTTATCTGCCTGCAAGTCAAACTTGGTAACCAGCGCTCGAGGCGTCGCGGTAGAACATCTGCACAGTTTCGAGCGAAAACTGTTCGAGACTTTTTCCGACGCCGGTGAGCTTTGCAAGCACGCTATTTGTCACCGTAATAATGTGACAGCCAATGTCGTCGGCCTGAAAGATGTTCAAAAGCTCGCGGGGCGATGCCCACAACAACTCAGCTTTCGGACGCGCCTTCAAAATGCTCAGCGCTTCTGACATCAAAGGCATGGGGTCCAGCCCCGTATCAGCGATCCGTCCGGCAAACACCGAGACGATTGCCGGCGTCTCAGGCGCCAGGGCGTCCGCAACGTCTTGAACTTGCGCAAGTGTCATAATCGCCGTCACATTGACGACAACTCCGGCAGCAGACAGCTTTTGGATCAGCGGGACAGCGGATGCCCCCTTCGTATTGGTGATCGGAATTTTTACATTCACATTCTCACCCCAGGCCGCAATTTTCATGGCCTGGCGCTCCATCTCATCAAATTCGTCTGCAAAGACTTCGAATGAGATGGGCCGATCCTTGACATGTTCGAGGACGGACTGCGCAAAGCCCTCATAGTCTGTGATCCCTGCCTGGCGCATCAGCGTCGGGTTTGTTGTAAAACCCTGGATAAACGGATTGGCATACATCTCCAGAATGCCATCCAGATCCGCACCATCGGCGAACACTTTGATTTTGAGATTATCGACGCTGACCATGAATGGGCCTCTATCCTGTTAGTTGCTCTGCGCTTCTGCTTGGCCATCCGGCCTGGCGCGCCTGGCGTTTTCTTGCAGGATCCACTCAACCGCACCGTCAAATTCGGTAACAGTTGCGGCCTGATCCACCGGTGCAGTCTCGGCCACGTAGCCGCGGTCAATGAATATATTCGTGCAACCTGCCCGAATGCCCGCTTCAATATCTGTTGCGCGATCGCCTACGACATAACTGGCCTTTAGGTCAATGTTCCATTTCCCCGCAGCATCCATAAGCATACCGGCTCCGGGCTTGCGTCGGTCGGTGGCATTCTCCCGGGTGTCGGTGCAGACTTCGATATCATCGATGGCCAGATCTGCTTTCAATTCCGCATGCATTTGGTCAAGCACCGCTTCACTCATCAATCCGGCGCCCACGTCAGGCTGGTTGGTGATGACCACCAGAATGAACCCTGCCGACTTCAGCCTTTCCACCGAACTTTGCGCATCCGCATACAGTTCAAAGTCTTCAAGCCGTCTTGGCGCATAGGAGCGCCCATCACGGAAATGCGGGACTGTCAGAACCCCGTCACGATCCAGGAAAACCGCTTTTCCGCCGCCTGCCGTCATGGTGTCGTGAACTGTCCTACCATTTGGTCTCCTGCACCTGGAGCGTTGGATGGGAAACAAGGCAATGCCAGACCACCGCTTGAAAAGCTTCGGTGTGGGGCGTCACATGGCGATCGTCCACTGTCGGGACAACAACCACAGCATCCGCCACCTGGGCCGTATAACCACCATCGCGGCCAACGATACCGTAAATGCTGACGCGACGACCTTTAGCTTCCTTGAGGGCCGCTACAAGGTTCACTGAAACATTATGCTCTTCGTTGCCACCGCCGACGGAAAACACCAGCACTGCGTCTTTTTCGTTTGCCCGGCTGGTACGAAGCCAGGCGGCAAACACCGTGTCCCAGCCCTCGTCATTTGTCCGGGCGGTCAATTCCGAAACATTGTCAGTCGGCGCGTAGGTTTCGATATCGCAAAGCTTGCGAAAGTCGTTTACTGCATGGCTTGCGTTTGCAGCGCTGCCGCCGACCCCGAGCACAAACAATCGCCCGCCGCGGCTGCGTGTCTCAGCCAATCCATTGGCAATGCTTTCAACCGCGTCGCGGTCAATCTTTGCGCAGATATCTGCCGCCTGCTGGAGAAACAGATCGGCATGCTGAGCCGCGTTGTTCGGGCTTGAATTCACGT
>JAJFHB010000113.1 GCA_021775795.1 Hyphomicrobiales bacterium
AACACGCCGATCAAGATGGGCGCCCTGATGGCCGGTCAGATTGATCTCGTGGCTTCAACCGCAGACGAATTTCCGATCTACATGAAGCCGGGGACACCCCTCCATTACTTCCTCGCGGTTGACAACTCGAACGGCGGCGACGGTGTCGTGTCACACACCGACATCAAATTGGTGTCAGACCTCAAGGGCCGCACAGTGGCGTTCGAAGAAGGCTCTGTGTCGCAGTTTTTCATCAACGCATTGCTGCGTGAAGCGGGTTTGACTCAGGATGACATATCCATGGTCAACATGACCGCAACCGATGCCGGTGTGGCCTTCAGCGCTGATCAGGTTGATGCAGCCGTGACGTGGGAGCCGCATCTCAGTCAGGGAGCATCGATGGAACACGGCCACTTGCTTATCGACAGCTCTCAAAAGCCCGGTCTCATCGTCGATGTCGTGGCAGCGACCCGCGAAACCGTTGAAGAACACCGCCCCGAACTTGAAGCCTTTGTGCGCGGCTGGCAGCGGGCTCTCGACTTTCTTGCCTCTAACCCGGACGAGGCCTTTGAAATCATGGCCGCTGGCGTCGGTGGCTGGCTTGAAGATCCCGAAGAGTTCAAGGCCACAGTCACTGGAATTGAATACCTCGACCTGGACCGTAACCGGGAGATGTTCGGAACAGCAGAGGCCCCGGGTCAGCTCGATACGACCCTGGGTTATGCGATCGATATCTGGTCGGACTTTGGCAAAGTACAGGTCGAAGGTCTGGCAACAACCGACCTGATTGACCGTTCCTTCATCAACTAAGCGGGACGAAAACCATGGCCACGAGAGTTTCTATAGATCGACTGCTCACTCCGAAGAAGTCAATTCCCTACTCCCTGGAAATTGGCGCCGGGGTAAGTGTTGCTCTTGGGATTCTCGTGGTCTGGGGCCTTCTTACCTACGGCGGTGTCATAAACCCAAACTTCCTGCCGTCTCCGGGCTCTGTATTGCAGGCATTCTTCAAGCTTGTTGAAAACGGCTCGCTCTTCAAGCACATGAAGGTCAGCCTGACGGAAATTTACATCGGATTTTTTCTGTCTTCCCTGTTCGCCATTCCCATTGGCATCTTCATGGGTAGCTTCCGCATTGTTGCCGCCGCAATCGAACCGGTCGTCAATTTCATGCGCTATCTGCCTGTCACCTCCATGATACCGCTGCTCATCCTGTGGATCGGTATCGGTCTTGAAGAGAAGATTGCGGTGATCTTTCTGGGCACATTTTTCCAGCAGATCGTGCTTGCCGCCGACGTCGCCTCGAAGGTGCCTGATGACATTATGAATGTTACCTACACCCTCGGTGCCAGCAAACGCCAGATTGTCACCCGCGTTCTCATTCCAGCGACATTACCCGGGGTCATGGACACCTTGCGTGTAACCATGGGCTGGGCCTGGACATTTCTGGTTGTCGCCGAACTCGTCGCTGCCAATGCAGGTCTTGGATACATGATCTTGCAGGCCATGCGCGGCCTTCACCCTGATCGCATTTTTGTGGGCATCTTCGTGATCGGTTTCCTCGGCCTTGCCACAGACCTCGGCTTCAAGTGGGCGACGCGCCTGATGATGCCGTGGTCGACAGCCCGCTAAAACAAAGCACCGGTGATTGATATGGGTTCCCTTTCTATAGACAAAGTTTCCCTCATCTTTGAAAGCCGAAAGGCCGGTCAGGTGGTGGCGCTCAAGGATCTGTCGCTCGATGTTCCTGACAAGCAGTTTGCGGTCATTGTCGGCCCATCCGGCTGCGGCAAATCCAGTTTGCTTGATCTCATTGCAGGTCTGCGTGATGCGAGCGGGGGCCATTGCCGGATCGATGGCGCAACCATTGAAAAGCCGGGCCCGGATCGCGGCATGGTGTTTCAGACCTATTCCCTGTTTCCCTGGTTGACGGTCAGACGCAATATTGAGTTCGGCCCTTCGATCAACGGTGTTTCCAAGGCGGAGCGTGCGGAACGCACGGCTCACTATGTGAATGCGGTTGGATTGAAAGGCTTCGAGGAAGCCTATCCGACACAGCTTTCCGGCGGCATGCGCCAGCGCGTCGCCATCGCACGCGCCCTGGCAAATGACCCTGAAGTATTGCTGATGGATGAACCCTTCGGGGCGCTCGACAGTCAGACCCGCTCAATCATGCAGCAGCTGCTTCTGGATATTTGGGAGCAGGAGCACAAGACCGTGCTTTTCGTTACCCACGATATTGATGAAGCGCTCTATCTCGGCGACGTCGTTTATGTGATGTCGGCGCGGCCGGGCCGCATCATGGATACGATCACAGTCGAACTCGACCGCCCCCGCGACTATGACGTGGTCACATCGCGGGAATTCATTGATCTCAAACGCCGCATCATGTCCTCGCTCCATGGCGAGGTGGAAAAGACCATGGCGGCCATGTGAACGACGCTTGGCAAACAAGGCACGCCGTCTAGGACGGAGAAAGGCAGAAACAATGCAGGCAGTCAGCGACACAATGAACGCTGCATTCATGACCGCTCCCGGGCAGTCACTCGAGATGAGGCAGGTCTCCGTACCGCAGCCGGGTCTGGGCGAGATTCTCGTGCGCATTGAGGTGTGCGGCCTTTGCCATACAGATCTGCACTACTGGAAGGGCGACCATCCCCTGCCGCGCGACTTGCCCATCGTGCTCGGGCATGAGGGCATTGGCCGGGTGGTGAAAGTGGGTGAGGGCGTGAGCCGCATTCAGCCGGGTGAACGTGTTGGTGTTGGATTTGTATATGGCACCTGCGGCTTTTGCCGCGAATGCATGTCTGGACATGAAACCCATTGCGGCGACGTTGAGTCCACCGGCGTTCACGTAGATGGCTGCTTTGCCGAATATGCAGTTTTACGCGAGGATTGGGCAACGGCGATCCCCGAAGAGCTGGAAGCGGCTGCCGCAGCACCACTCCTGTGCGCCGGAGTGGCTGCCTACAGTGCTGTGCGAAAGGCGCAGCTTGAGCCCGGCGAACTGGTTGCCGTGTTCGGAACCGGTGGGCTTGGTTCCTATGCCATTCAACTTGCCAAACTGTCGGGCGC
>JAJFHB010000114.1 GCA_021775795.1 Hyphomicrobiales bacterium
TTCCAATAAGGGTAAAACTTGGTGGGAATCATGGAAGCGTCGTGGGTCCAATTCTCAAAGAGAGTTCGGTCCCTCTCAAGAAGTGGTGCCAGGTGTTTGGGCCGATAGGTGTCATTGCGCGCAAACAGGATCATGTGATGCGCCCGCTCCACAACGGAAACACTGTCAACCTGGATAAACCCCAGGCCTTCAATCATTTCGTAAAGGCCGGAGCGGTCAAGTTTCCGGCGCGGCTCCCGCGACAGGCCTTGCAGGTGCAGGAGGAGCCGTCCTGCCTGATCCGCAGAAATTTCAAAGGGCGCGTTCATGTGTTGACACAAAGGGCTTTCAGTTGGTCTACGATCAGCAACTAGACCTGCCCGAAACGGACACCGCAAGCCCTGCACAGGTTCGATGGTGGGAAACCTGCGAAATGGTGACAAAATGAGTCAGCAGAAACCGACTATTTCACGGGCTCGCCTGTTGAGCCGGCTTGAGGAGCTCGGAGCCATCGGCCGCCATCCTCAAGGTGGCCTTCGGAGGTTGGCAGCAAATGATGCGGATCGCGAAGCCCGTGACCTGCTGGTGAGCTGGATGAAACAACTGCATCTCGATGTGCGCGTTGATCGGATTGGAAACATTTTCGGTATCCGTAAAGGCACCACCCACGGGCCAGCGGTGATGACGGGATCACATATCGATACGGTGTTTGATGGCGGGTTGTATGATGGTGCACTTGGCGTATTGGCAGGCCTCGAACTCGTCGAAACCCTCAATGACGGAGCGATTGAAACATCACGTCCAATCGCGATTGCCGCTTTCACCAACGAAGAAGGCGTGCGTTTTCAACCAGACATGATGGGCTCCTTGGTCACCGCAGGAGGCATGCCGCTTGAGGATGCACTGAACACCCGGGACAATGAGGGCAAGATACTGGGCGATGAGCTCAAACGCATTTCTTACGCAGGCGATATGGAGTGCGGTTCCATTGTCCCCCATGCCTTTGTGGAATTGCACATCGAACAGGGACCCGTTCTTGAACGTGACGGCATGTCAATTGGTGCGGTCAATGCATTGCAGGGCATCTCGTGGACGGAAGTGAAGTTTCACGGGCAGGCCAATCACGCCGGCACGACGCCCATGTCTCTTCGCCGAGACGCTGGCTACAGCGCTGCGATGCTCACATGTCGCGTCAGGGAAATTGCGCGGGAAATCGGGAATGGACAGGTTGCGACCGTTGGCAAACTGCAACTCGATCCAGGTGATATCAATGTGGTTCCCGGCTCAGCCACGATGACTGTCGATTTACGCAACGCTGACAACGATTTATTGGAACAGGCGGAATCAAAACTTCAAACCGCAATCGACGAGATCGCGAGCGCCGAAAACGTCAAAGCAGAATGTCGAAAGCTCGCTCGCTTCCCTCCGGTTCAATTTGAGGCAAACATTGTTGAGCGCATTGAAGAAGAAGCCCGCAACTTCGGGTTTTCATTCAAGCGCATGACGTCAGGAGCCGGTCATGACGCTCAAATGATGGCTCGCATTTGCCCTTCCGCGATGATTTTCGTACCCTCACGGGATGGCATCAGCCACAATCCGGCGGAGCACACAGATCAGGATCATCTAGAAAATGGCGCGAATGTTCTGCTTCGGACGATCATTGGCCTCGCGAACAGCTAGCCCCCATAAAAACACCAGGGAACAAACCAAATGGCAACTTCAACCGTAATGCAGCCGGGTCGCGTTGCACTGGTGACCGGAGCAACAAAGGGCATTGGCCGGGCGGTCGCAGAAGACCTCGTGAACCGTGGTCTAAAAGTAGTGTGCTGCGCTCGCAACAAAGCAGCGCTGACGGAGTTGTTCGGAGGCGACAGCGGCAACACCTTTCCTTTGGAGCTTGATGTTTCCGACCCCAGGCAAGTTGCAGACCGGATTTCGAATCTTCCATCAGAGTTCAAAGAGATCGACGTTCTGGTCGCCAGCGCCGGATCAGATGTTGGCGGACGCGAGCCTTTCTGTGATGGCGCCATGGAGGATTGGGCTGGAACCATTGCTACCAACGTCACCGGTTTGATTGCCTGCTGTCATGCTGTGTTACCCGGCATGCTTGACCGCAACCGTGGCCACATTGTTACGATTGGCTCAGTCTCGGGACTGATGACCTACGCAGGTGGCTCCATTTACGCGGCTTCAAAACATGCGGTCCGGGCTTTTACTGAAGGCCTTCGGAAAGACTATCCGACAGAACCCGTGCGGATAACCGAGATAATGCCCGGTCTTGTAAGAACGAGCTTTGCTGAAGCTCGTCTGAAAGGTGATCAGCAAAAGGCCGGCGATTATTACGACAACGCTCCCGACGCGCTGAACGCCACAGACATTTCCGCGACCGTACTTTATGCGCTCGACGCACCCGACCACGTCAACATTGCGCAACTGTTGGTCATGCCTACCGGGAGCAAGTAGCTTTCAGCTTTCAGCATCAGTCTGCTCGTTGTGGCGGACAATGGATTCGCGGATGAGATCCAGCGCCTCCTCGGCGCTGCCCCAACGTTGAATTTCAACCCATTTGCCATCTTCCAGATCCTTATAGTGATCGAAGAAGTGCTCAATCTGCTTGATCAGGATTTCCGGCAGATCGCGGTAAGATGAAACATTCTGATAGAACGGCGAGAGCTGGTCGACGGGAACCCCAAGGATCTTCTCATCGCTCCCCTTCTCATCAGTCATCAGCAAAACCCCAATGGGGCGTGTTCGCACAACCGCTCCCGGCACAACAGGTTCCGCCCCCGCCACCAGAACATCGATGGGGTCGCCGTCATCAGATAGCGTGTGGGGAACAAAGCCATAATTGCAGGGGTAGTGCATCGCCGTATGAACGAACCGGTCAACGAACATGGCACCCGACGCCTTATCCATTTCATACTTCACCGGCACGCCACCAACGGGAACTTCAACGATGACATTCACATCGTATGGTGGTTTTACCCCAACCGGTATTTGATCAATACGCATTTGAATTTTCCATTCTGAAACAGACGGCCGCCTGAATCTGCAACCGATACCGCAGCTGGTCAGGAGAAGCTATTCGACAAAGGTGCAGAAACTCAAACCAGCGGTTAGCGGGCCACAAAAAGGGCATCAACGGCAACGCAGCCATCAGTGGTGGCAATCACCGGATTAACATCCACCTCAGCAAGCTGGTCTCCAAGGGCTGCGCAAAGCACCGAAAATTTGGAGAACGCAGTTCCCAGTGCTTGCAGGTCGGC
>JAJFHB010000115.1 GCA_021775795.1 Hyphomicrobiales bacterium
CCTTACAGAGGGCGGCATTATTGCTGCCGGAAACAGCGACGCTGTTCTCTACCGGCTGCTTGCCGAGCTGTTCGGTGCTGATCTGGATGTTGAACAAAGCGAAACCATCATTGATCCCGGTGTTGATCAGATGGAGGCCAACGACCCTGGCGTAGCGGACATTGACGCTGGATCCGACATTGACGCTGAAACCAACGATGCCTCTGTTCCCGATACTGACAGTCTTGATGCAGAGGTTCCCGATGTGGAAGTTCTAGAGAATGACGATCCACCACTTCAAACGACTGCGCCGGACGTTGCCTCCAGCGAGGGTCGTGGCGATCGTGAGCAAACGGTGCCGGAAAGTCCGAAAACACCTGTTGATCCACGGATCAACGCACACACAAATGTTGAACGCGTTACCCGGACCGCAGCGCTTGTGGTCCTTGAGGGGGGTATGGGGGTGACCATACCGGCGCAAAACGAGCAACTGACGCCTTCGGCCCGTTCAATTGCGCGGGATACCGATGTTGCCGCGCGACTGTCGCTCGGTATGGTCTGGCCGGAGGTTTTCGGGGAATCGGATCTGGGGTTACATCTCGTTGCGCTGGCAGGGCGAAGTGGTGTCACTTCTGTCAGCTCTGTAGCTGGTGGTGGCAGTGCTGTCGGGGCCAGCACATACTACGGGCTTTTGCCCTTTGTGTCGCTCGAGCATCACTTCAGCAACGACATAAGTATTCGGGCTGGAGGCGGCCTTGGCATTGCCATGCGTGATGTGTCTGCATCCATCGGAGGCGTTTCCGTGGTTGATGCACAGGGTGTAGCGCTTCTTGCTCAGGTTGGCTTTGGCGTAAGACACCGGCTGGCAGATTGCATTGATGCTGGGATAGATGTGTATGGAACCTACGTCGGAGATGTTTCAGGTAGTGGCGCAGTTTCGGGGCGTCAACTACAGGGCTTTTGGGATGTTTCGGTGCTTTTCAGCTTGCGGGTAGCTCTTCTCGGCTTGAGCGAGGAAGGCGATCTGGTGAGCTCTTCGTGCCGGTGAACTTCCAGCCCTGTCAATGAACTTGACTTGACATCGAGACCCGGCAAACGTTGCACCTTCGTTTGGAGTGACAAAACAAGGGGCTGACCTGATGGCGTCGATGCCAGCACTCAACAATGTATACAGCGGGCTTGGGACCACTATCTTCACAGTCATGTCGTCGCTTGCGGTTGAGCATGAAGCGATAAATCTGGGGCAGGGTTTCCCCGATGTGGATGGCCCTGAAGAAATTCGAAAACTCGCAGCGGAAAAGCTGATATCCGGCCCCAATCAGTATCCGCCAATGCAAGGCGTTCCTGAATTACGGCAGGCGGTGGCGCGTCACAATCAGCGGTTTTACGGTCTGGAGTACGACTGGGCATCCGAAATCATTGTAACGTCTGGAGCAACAGAAGCGCTTTCTGCCTGCATTATGGCCCTGCTTAATCCCGAAGACGAAGCAATCGTCATTGAACCCTTCTACGATTGCTATTTGCCTCAGATTGAGCAAACAGGCGCCCGGGTGAGGGCCGTGTCTGTGAAGCCGCCGAACTGGTCCCTGCCGGTCGATGAGTTGCGTGCAGCTTTCAACAAGAACACGAAGGCGGTGATCCTGAACACGCCGATGAATCCGGCGAGCAAGGTGTTCACACAGGAAGAACTGCAGGTGCTGGCGGATCTGCTGGAGGAGTTTGATGCTTACGCCATATGTGATGAGGTCTATGAGCATCTGACGTTCGATGGCCGACGTCACACACCGCTCGCGGCGCTGGACGGCATGAAGGATCGCTGTCTGCGTATTGGCTCAGCAGGAAAGACTTTCTCTTTGACAGGGTGGAAAGTCGGGTACATTTCCGGCCCAGCCGCACTGACCACAGTTGTCGCTAAGGCGCACCAGTTTCTGACATTCACGACACCCCCGGCACTTCAATATGCCATCGCTCATGGCCTTAACATGGACGACGAGTATTTTGACGGCCTGGCGTCCGAGCTTCAGGCAAAGCGCGATTTTCTCGCCGCGACGCTGGAAGGCATAGGACTGCCCATCCTGCCTTGTGAGGGGACTTACTTCATGACGGCTGATATCGCGCGCTTTGGCTTCAATGGATCAGACTATGATTTTTGCCGGCATATCACGCAAAATGCCAAAGTTGCAGCGGTGCCCATCAGCGTCTTCTATCATCCCGACACAAAGGATGTGCCGAGTACGCTGATCAGATTTTGTTTCTGCAAGCGCGACGATGTGATGGCTGAAGCTGCTGAGCGGCTCAGTGCTTACTTTGGAACGTGAACTGAGCGACTTGAGGGCAATCGCTGGAGGCAAAGGGGCATGAACCAGGCGGTATTGGATGCAGAGGTGTTGCCGGACATCCTGACAACGCAGCAGATGTACGAAGTTGACCGTGCTGCTGAGGCGGCGGGGGTTTCCAGCCTCGAACTCATGGAAAACGCCGGCATCGCCTGTGCTGATGCGATCGTTGCAAGGGTGGAACCGTGCCCGACCCTGGTATTGTGTGGACCTGGAAATAACGGCGGCGATGGCTTTGTCATTGCGCGCCTTTTGCAGGTGCGCGGCTGGCCCGTGACTGTAGCAGTGCTCGGTTCTCCAGACAGCCTGACGGGTGATGCTGCAGAGAAGGCGTCCCTCTGGCATGGACCGGTGTGTTCTTTTGCCGAAGCCGGCATGGAAGAGGTCGAACTGGTTGTTGATTCCATATTCGGGGCAGGGCTCTCGCGTCCGGTGGCAGGTGAACTGGCGCAGTTGATCCAGACGATCAGCGACAAGGCAGTGTCTATTTGTGCAGTCGACGTGCCCAGTGGCATTGACGGTACCAGCGGACAGGTCATGGGGGCAGCTCTCAGGGCGAATTTTACGGTGACCTTCTTTCGCCGCAAGCCTGCCCATGTTCTGTATCCTGGTCGTGAATATTGCGGTGAAGTTATCGTTGCCGATATTGGTATCCCGGCTGAGGTCCTCGACGACGTCAACTCCAATATCTGGGAAAACACACCGGCGCTTTGGTCAAACCTTCTTCCATGGCCGGGTGCAACTTCTCATAAATATGATCGTGGCCACGCAGCGGTTGTTTCCGGTGACGAATTGCATACCGGAGCGGCGAGGCTTGGGGCTGCCGCAGCCTTGAGAACGGGCGCCGGGCTGGTGACGATAGTTTCACCGCCGGACGCGGCAACGGTGAACGCGGTACATCTTACGGCGATCATGCTGCGGGAATTTGAAAGCGCCGAAGAACTGGCAACTTTGTTCGAAGACAAAAGATTGAATGCTGCGCTGATCGGACCGGCTGCGGGTGTTAGCAGTGAAACCCGTTTCAACGTCGAGGCAATTCTGCGGGGAGGCGCCGCCACGGTGCTTGATGCCGATGCATTGACGTCGTTTGAAGCTACCCCCAGTCGATTGTTCGATGCAATTTTGGCGATGCCGAACAGGCCGGTTGTGATGACACCTCATGCGGGTGAGTTTTCGCGGGTCTTCCACGATTTAAAAGACGAAACATCCAAGCTTGGCGCTGCTGCAACCGCGAGCCGTCAGAGCGGTGCGGTGGTCGTCTTCAAAGGCCCTGATACTGTAGTCGCTGCGCCGGACGGCCGTATTTCGATTAACTCACATGCCAGCCCGTGGCTTGCCACTGCAGGGTCAGGTGACGTTCTTGCCGGCATTATTCTTGGGTTGCTTGCGCAGGGGATGCCTGTGTTTGAAGCCGCGAGTGCGGCTGTATGGCTACACGGAGAGGTGGGCATCCGGCTTGGCTGCGGACTCATCGCTGACGATCTGCCACATGCGATCCCATCGGTTCTTTCATCGTTCCAGCCAGACAAATAGGAATTCAGCCCTCTACATTGGCGGTGGGCCGGTATTTTTATCCAGAGTGGGCGAGCGTGCCGCATACAAAAGATACGGCATTGCTCACATGCGCCTGTCGATCGAGGGATGAAATGGTGCGGTTTGGCTCTAGCAAGGCTCGCCAAAGAACACCACCAACGAGCAGTCCCATGAAACTGTCAGCTAAATCGGTTGCACTCAGATTGTGCTGCAAGCCGGCAATCTTGATGTGCCGGTCGATTAGGGTGCAGATGCTTGCGTGAAGATGCTTTGGCACGAGACCCCGAACTTCCGTTGCTGCGACATCGGTCCGGCGTGCGGCTTCGAGACCGACGCTGATCGTGCGCAGAGACAAAGTGCTCAGCAGGTGCTCCAGATATTGCTCCGCTGAGTTTGTCAGTTCTCCGTGCAGGTCATCGCAATTCGTATCAACCGCGAAGGTGACTTCGTGAAAATTGCGCCAAAGCAGACTGAGCACCTGATTCAAAACATCGGACTTGTCAGCAAAATGGAAGTAGATGGATTGCTTCGAGCATTTTGAATTTGCAGCGATGGCGTCGATACTGACGCCGTGAATTCCCAAATCCAAAACCAGATCATGTGTTGCGGACAGAATCCTCTGTTTGGTTCCATTGTCCAGTTCTTGGTGATTGCCCATATGGCGCCGGCTCCAGCTTGTTTTTCTTTTGTTTTCGGCGCTCTCGGCCTGTCGACTCACGAATGCTAAATATGCGTGCCTCTAGTCATTATACACGCTATTATAGAAACAATTCTACAAACCACACAATCCCTGAGCCTGACGATTGAGCTGGCACATAATCTGCAAGTTCATGGCAATCATAGATGATCCTGCCCAAACAGTAAGGAGGTGGCAGATGTTTTATGTCGTTTTGGGACTTTTGGTGCTCATGGGGGGCATTTCCGCATTTGCGGGCGGTGTAATGTCAGCGGAAGTGATGGCGATTGGATTGTTCACGGGCATTTATGCGCTTGGCATGGCGTTTCTGTTTCGCTCTTAATCGAAACTGGTGTTTGCGCTAAGGAGATCTTTGGGTTAGGACACCTGCGAACGTAACGACAAGCTTGTAAATATTTTTCGAGACATCATTTCCGCGCTGGAAACGCTGGATTCCCCTGTGCTATAGAGGCGCCGGCGAAGCGCGGCCAAATCCGCTCTCGATCGCGGGCGTGGTGGAACTGGTAGACACGCAAGATTTAGGTTCTTGTGGCGCAAGCCGTGGGGGTTCAAGTCCCTCCGCCCGCACCACGATAATTGCCGAAGCCGGATTGGCAAAAGTGTATGAACGGCGCATACGCACAACATCAGATGATTGCGCCTGATACGGCGCCGCTTTTTGGGAAAGCGATTGAACATGGAAGTTAACGAAACGCTCAATGAAGGTCTCAAGCGGGAGCTGACGATTGTATTCGCAGCAGATGAGCTTGAAGGCAAAATGATGGCTCGGTTGAATGAGCTGAAGTCACAGGCGAAAATCAATGGATTTCGGCCTGGCAAGGTTCCGGTCAACCACCTGCGCAAGCTATATGGCCGATCGGTCATGGCAGAAGTGGTGCAACAGACCGTCACTGATTCAAGCCAGCAGGTTCTGACCGAGCGCTCCGAGAAGCCTGCCTATCAACCAGAAATCTCTTTGACCGAAGATCACGAAGAGATGGAAGCCATAATGTCAGGCAGCAAAGAGCTTGAGTTCAAAGTGGCTTTTGAGGTTGTGCCTCCGATTGAAGTTGAAGACTTCACCAGCCTCAAGCTTGAAAAGAATGTTTCCGAACCCTCCGCCGAGCACATCGATGAAGCGCTCAGCGAAATGGCAAAGCGGCAGCAGAATTTTGAAGCGCGTGCGGCCAGCGCCAAGGCGAAAGACGGCGATCAGGTCACCATAGATTTTGTCGGCAAGATTGACGGCGAGCCTTTTGAAGGCGGCAGTGCGGAAGATGCACCGCTCGTCCTTGGCAGCAACAGCTTCATACCGGGCTTTGAAGAACAGCTTGTGGGCGTAAAGGCTGGAGATGAAGTGGCTATCGAAGTGTCCTTTCCCGATGAATATCAGGTGGACACCCTCGCGGGAAAACCTGCGGTTTTCGATGTGAAAGTCAAAGAAGTTGCTGGTCCGGCCGAGGTCAAGATTGACGAAGATTTTGCAAAGGGCATGGGGCTTGAATCTCTGGAGAAACTGCGGGAAGCGGTCGCAGAGCAGATCGGCCGTGAATTCGAAATGGTTTCCGGTGCCCAACTCAAGCGCCAGCTTCTCGACAAACTCGATGACATTTATTCCTTCGAGTTGCCCGAACGCCTTGTGACACAGGAATTTGAGCAGATCTGGACACAGGTCACGCGTGAACTGGAACAGAACGAAAAGACGTTCGAAGACGAAGACACCAACGAGGAAGCTGCTCGCGGCGATTATCAGACAATTGCAGAGCGGCGTGTTCGTCTTGGATTGTTGCTGGGTGAGGTTGGTGAAAAGAACGACATCAGCGTCAGTGATGATGAAGTCAATAACGCCCTTATGGAGCGTGTTCGCCAGTTTCCCGGCCAGGAAAGACAGGTTTATGAATTTTACCAGAGCAATCCAAATGCTCTGCTGGAACTTCGCGGGCCGATCTTTGAGCAAAAGGTGGTCGATCTGATCATCAGCCAGGCGGACGTCACTGAAAATCAGGTCACGAAAGACGAACTCTATCGTGACCCTGATGAGGAAGAGGGCGAGGCACCGGCTAAAAAGGCTGCTGCCAAAAAGCCGGCAAAGAAAAAGAAGGCGCCGGCAAAGAAGGCTGCGGCCACGGATGACAAGGGCTCGTCTGACGAATAGCGCGGACGGCTCAGGCCACAAGAAGTACGCATGCAGTGCGTTTCGCTAAAAAGCGAATCGCATTAGGTTGCCCACCGTTACGGTGATCGCGGCGTCATGTCTGTGTAATTTTGACGCCTTGAAACGAAAGCTGCCAATAACAATCTCGGAAGAGAATGGAGACCCCTCGCAATGCGCGATCCCGTTGATACGTATATGAACACCCTGGTTCCCATGGTTGTCGAACAGACCAACCGGGGGGAGCGTGCCTACGACATTTATTCCCGGCTTCTGAAGGAGCGGATAATTTTTGCCGTTGGTGTGGTCGAGGACAACATGGCGTCCGTGATCACGGCGCAGTTTCTCTTCCTTGAGGCGGAGAACCCGAAAAAAGAAATTTCCATGTACATCAACTCACCGGGTGGAGTGGTGACATCGGGAATGGCGATCTACGACACTATGCAGTTCATTCGCCCGGCAGTATCGACCTTGTGCATTGGACAGGCGGCTTCGATGGGTTCACTGCTTCTCGCTGCAGGCGAGAAAGACATGCGCTACGCGCTGCCTAACGCGCGCATCATGGTGCACCAGCCATCCGGCGGTTTTCAGGGGCAAGCCAGTGATATTGAGCTCCATGCCAGGGAAATTCTCGATATGCGGGCACGGCTGAACGTAATTTATTCGCATCATACAGGGCAGCCTGTCGAAGAAGTTGAGAAGGCTCTTGAACGCGATAATTTCATGACCGCGGAAGCCGCAAAGGAATTCGGGATCGTGGATACCGTGATCGACAAGCGGCCCGACAGCGCTGAAGATGCAAAGGCGAAGAAATAACAATCGGAGCTTTGCACTGAACTGCGGCTGCTGAATTTTGGTTTCAGGCGGGGATATACCCGCAAAATTGTTGGCTTGCCGGTGACGACAATATTGAAAGAATGTGGCTTGGTTGTGTGTTGTTGGCGGGTTTACAAAAATGAGCGGCAACGTCGCCAGACATAGGGGATTCAACACTCTGGCTGTTAATCAATTCTTGATCAGTGGCCTCATACCATGTTCAGATGCCGAGTCAGTAGAGTCCTTTTTGTATGACACGTAACGGAATCTTGACCCCTTATATGGCAAGCAATTGTGAAACGGGACCAATTGGTCTTATACAGATCCTGATCGTCGCGGCGGATATCCGAAATTTAAGGCCAGGGAGTGCCCATGAGTAAAGTGAGCGGAAGCGATTCAAAAAACACACTTTACTGTTCCTTCTGCGGCAAGAGCCAGCATGAGGTGCGCAAACTAATCGCTGGACCGACGGTGTTCATATGTGATGAATGCGTCGAATTGTGCATGGATATCATACGCGAAGAGAACAAGAGTTCTCTCGTCAAGTCCCGCGATGGTGTCCCAACACCCACCGAGATTTGTGAAGTCCTGGACGATTATGTCATCCATCAATCGCATGCCAAGCGGGTCTTGTCGGTGGCTGTCCACAATCATTACAAGCGGCTCAATCACAGCAGCAAAAGCAATGATGTAGAGCTTGCGAAATCGAACATTCTCCTCATTGGCCCGACGGGCTGTGGCAAGACACTGCTCGCGCAGACACTTGCGCGCATTCTTGATGTGCCCTTCACCATGGCAGACGCCACGACGCTGACTGAAGCCGGGTATGTTGGCGAAGACGTCGAAAACATTATTTTGAAACTGCTTCAGTCTGCCGACTACAATGTCGAGCGCGCGCAGCGCGGCATCGTCTACATCGACGAGGTCGACAA
>JAJFHB010000116.1 GCA_021775795.1 Hyphomicrobiales bacterium
GAGCCGACCGGATACATCGGGTGAGCACTGTCGCCGAGAAGCGTGATACGGCCATGGGTCCATTTAGGGATCGGATCACGGTCGCACATGGGATATTCGAAAAATTCCTCGGTTTCGCGGATGAGCGCCAGCGGATCGAGAACGTCCATTTGGAAGACATTCTCCACGAAAGGCAGAACGTCGCTGAGACGCCCTTCCCGGCTCCAGTCTTCACGGCGCGGCGGCGGCGCCGATCCGTCGCCCAGTTTGGCTGCAACCGCCCAATTCATCAAAACCTTGTCTGGATCTTCCGTTTCATTGGAGATTGGATAGAGAACGAGTTTTGCTTCCATGCCACCTGCGATAACCATGGATCGGCCAGTGAGGAACGGTTCCCATTCTGTCGCGCCGCGCCACAGCATTATGCCATTCCAGGAGGGCGGCCCTTCGTCGGGGTAATATTTGGCGCGTATGGCTGAATGAATGCCATCGCATGCAATGAGCAGGTCGCCGCTGTGCTCGACAATCTGGTCGTTGTTGCCGTGCACCTTGAAGCGGGCCGTGGCGTGGGCATCCGTCTGCTCAACCTCAACACATTCATGGCCGGTGTGAACCGCCGCCTCACCAATACGGGCGCGAGTTGCCTCATAAAGCACACCTTGCAGGCGGCCCCGGTGGATCGAAAACTGCGGGTAGTCATAGCCTGCATCCACCCCCCGCGGTTCGCGCCAGATCTGTTGGCCGAAGCGGTTCGTATAGATGAGTTCGTGAGTGCGAATGCCCACCGCATCAAGAGCTTCGAGCAGTCCCAGATCAGCAAGTTCCTTGATTGCGTGCGGTAAGGTGTTGATACCAACGCCGAGCTCGCGAATTCCCGATGAGCGCTCGAAGAGCTCCACTTCAATACCCTTTGCATGAAGGCTGAGAGCTGTTGCCAGCCCGCCGATGCCTCCGCCGATGATCAAAGCCTTCATTGAGTATCCGCCTCCATCTGCCCGCTGGACAATGACTGCCCGCCCTTAGTCGAGAGTTCACTTCATGCCGGCAGCGACTGTCAACCTGCAAGCCGGAGCGATAGCAGATCATTACAGCGGTTTCATCTGCCCGTAATGTTTGCGTAATGTGCACGCCGTCATAGTCACTCTCGAACTTCCCGGGCACACATCCTCCCGCCCGACATCAACAGCCTTATCGAATTTGATTTTCGACTGAACTCCCTCTCCTCCCCTTAAGCCCTGCGGCACTCCCGCGGGGCTTTTTTTTGCTCACACAGAAGGGTGGTACCGGTCTGCTGCTCATTCTATTCTCACCCGCATGCGGGCACAGGAGGTTTTGCTCATGGCGACAATCGACAACAGCAAGGACGAGTTGGACGGCAAGCTCGAAAGGCTCAATCGCAAACGCAAAACCCTTCTTAAGGAAGCTTATGATCTCACTCACAACGACAGGCGGTTGAGCGATGCCGTTGAACGGCAGTCGGGCTCTGCCGGCGCCCTCGACGCGCGGCGTCGAGACTTGAAGCAAGGACATCAGCTTGTATTGAAGGATATCAAGGCTGTGGAAGCTGAGATCGCCGAGATCAGTGAGTTATTGGCCGAAACGTCCGATGGAAACGGTTGATGAAGCCGGAGGCAAAATGAAAATTGCATTGAAACAGTCTCCCGTACCGCGCGTTTCCATCATTAGTCCCTCCTTTACTCGGACTGACATGCTCCACAGCTGCCTTCGTTCACTCGAGATGCACATGCCTGAAGGAGTTTCGTATGAGACCATCGTGGTTCTCAACGAAGTTAAAGAGTCGGTCGCAGCGGAGCTAAGAGAAAACGTCACCGGCGTGAAATATGCGCGGTCACCAATCAACCTGGGGGTAGCGGGAGCTGGAAATCGCGGCCGTTCATTGGCCTGCGGCGAGTTCCTCCTGTTGCTCCACGACGACACGGAGGTCTTGCCCGGATTTTTGCAACCTCTGCTCGAAACAGCGGCGGCGAATCCGCAGGCAGGTGCCGTTGGTTCGATGGTCCTGTTTCCTGACGGTAAGCTGCAAAATGTGGGATCCATATTGTGGCAGAACGGCGTTACTGCACGTCCGTGGCTGGGAGACGTGCCGGACGCTGCTGATTTTTCGCTACCGGTTGCCGTGGATTATTGCGGCACATGCTCGGTGCTTGTTCGCATGTCCGCGTGGGATGAGATTGGCGGGCTGGATGAGGAATACTACCCGGCATATTACGTGGATGTTGATCTATGTACCTTTCTTCGCAACAACAGATATACCGTTCTGTGCGAACCCCGATCGCAGGTACACCACCACCGTGGAGCCAGCAGCAGCCTTCGTTTCCAGGAATTTCTCAAAGTGAGAAACAGAAAGCGCTTTGTTCAGAAATGGGCGGCGTTTCTTGAACAGCAAGAGCCGCAGGTCATCAACAGTCTGGATGCGATCGAACGCGCTAAAGCCCGTGCAATACCTTCAGCGAAGCGATCACAAGAGAAACAATCCGAAAATTGCACGCGAACGGACGCTTCAGAATTTGATGTTGTGCGCCAGGAACGTGAGCATTTTGCGAGAGCCCTCGATCTCCTGAGAAACCAGAACGAGGAGCTTTGCAGCACAATTGACGAGATTGAGGACGAAGTTCGCAATCTGCGGACATCTTTCAAGAGTTTGCAGGAGAGCATTGCGAAAACTGCGCAGTGACATGAGTCTTCCCGCAACAGGAAAATAGCCACGTTTCGCCCGTGATGGCGGGCTTGCCATGGCGCAGATAATTTTACGACCGAAAAGCTTGCATCTGCAAGCAATTCGGTCTAACAAGAGTCATGACCGACAAAACACTCAACTCCATTTTGCGCTTGCTGCACGCAAGCAATGTCATTGAAGCACGGCTGGCAGCTGAGTTTGCCTCAGTGCACGGCCTATCCGTCAATGAAGCATTCCTGCTCATGCAGCTGGAACAAGCGCCACTTCAGCGATTGCCGCGCGTAGAGCTGGCTAAGCGCCTGCTCACAAGTGCGTCAACGGTAACAAGAATGGCAGCCCCCATGGAGAAGTTGGGGCTCGTCACACGCCAGTCTGATTCAAGAGATGCAAGGCTTGCCTTTGTCGTTCTTACGGATGCAGGAGCGACCAAGATCGAAGAGGCCCGCGCCACTCTTTCCAAGCAAGCTGCCAATGCGTTCAAAGATCGATGGACGGCAGAGGAAATCGGGCAGCTCTCCGATCTTCTTGGGCGGCTGGTTGCAGGTGCACCCGGCGAGTTGGCGTGAAGTTCTATTACTCTGCGTCGCGATGGAGGTCCTGAGGGGCTTACCAGCCCTTTGTGTCACCAAACGAGTAAGGTATGAGATCCGTGTCGATGGGAAGTCGATATTTGTCCGGGGCGGCGTGGTCGTAGGGTATCGTTGGGAAGTTCACGACCACGGCGTCTTTGGCGCCAACGTTGTGGTCACTGTGCCAGACATATGCCGGAATATTCATGAGCCGGCGGTTGCTCTCGCTGAGAACGACCTTGGAGACCTGCTTGTATGTGGGCGATTCCGGGCGGATGTCGTACAGGACGATTTCCAGTTCACCGCTGAGGATGAAATAACGATCCTCATGTTTCTTGTGCAGCCCCCAGCCTTTCACCATGCCCGGCCGCACAGTGAAACCATAAACAAAGACCAGCGGATCTGGATGCCATTGCCAGCGTGGATCAAACATCTCCACCACCATGCCGCGATCATCTACATGAGTGGGGATGTCTTTAAACGTCACGCCGTCTGCCATTGACCGCACGCTTTTGCCGTCACTCTCAACCGTTTGCTGATCTGCGATAGCCTGCTGCAAGGTTTCATCAACGTACTCAGTCAACTGCTTCTTCTCCAGACGGACCGCAACATTGATGCCTGTATCATCGGGTTCGAGAGCCAGGCGATGGCACGGCCATGGATTGACGATCCACGCATCTTTTGCACAATCTACGTTTACCAAACAGTTGGCGCAACATGGCGTGACAATCCGCAAACCGTCGACCAACGGCATAACGCGCAAACACCTGAGCATACGCACAGATAAAAAAAGCGGGAACCGAAGTCCCCGCTTTTCAATTCATTCAGGCAGTTTGCCTATTCCATGCTGCAGTTCTCAGCATGTGGATCCACGTGATTTTCGTACACGGTTGAGGCAATCCGGTGTGTCCAGTTGCCGTCTTCGTCTTCGACGATTTCACGGAGATAGAAGTTCTGAACCGGGAAATGGTTCGTGCCATATGAATGCTCACCACGAACAGACGCATAGTCAGCAGATTCCATTGCGGCTCTCATGCCATCCATGTCGTCAAGGTCGCCACCAACGGCTGCCACGGCAGACGCGATAAGGAACATCGTGTCATAGGCCTGGGCTGCATAGAATGTCGGGAAACGGCCATGCTGTTCGCGGAAATCGGCAACAAAGCGATTGTTCTGCTCGTTGTCGAGATCAGGGCTCCAGTGCATGGTGTCAAAGGCGCCGAGGACACTGTCCAGACCGGCTTCCTGAAACTTCGGCAGAGCCATCGCATCAAGAGTAAACACGGTATAGAGGCCCATCGATTCGCCAAGTCCGGCCTGATGGAACTGCTGAACAAAAGCAGGGCCCGCACGGCC
>JAJFHB010000117.1 GCA_021775795.1 Hyphomicrobiales bacterium
GGCATAGGACTTGTACCAGTCAATATCACCACCAAAGACCATGCCGCCCTTGTCAGATTGCGAAATGTAGAAGTGAGCACCACCGACACCAAAGACAACCACCTGATCAAGAAGCGGCTTGAGCGGCTCTGACACAAAAGCCTGCAACTTGTGGGTCTCAATCGGCAGGGTTCCAAGTTCGGCCATGCCCCACAGTCTCGAGGTGTTTCCGGCAACGGCGAAACCGACCTTCTTGCCCTTGATAACACCACGTGTTGTTTCCAGACCGGTAACCCTGGCACCCTCTCTGGTGACGCCTGTCACCTCGCAGTTCTGGATAATGTCGACGCCTAGCTGATCAGCAGCTCTGGCGTATCCCCAGGCAACCGCATCGTGCCGCGCCGTTCCTGCCCGCTTTTGCACCGCGGCTCCCAAAAGCGGGAAGCGTGCATTCGGACCGTAGTTGAGATGGGGAACGTTGCGCTTGAGTTCTTCAAGGTTCCAAAGTTCACCATCTGAGCCTGTCAGACGCATGGTGTTATAGCGGCGGGCGGCGCCATCACGTGCGGCCGGGCTGTGAAGCAACGAAACATGGGAGCGCTGCGAGAACATCACATTATAGTTGAGGTCGTGGCTCAGGTTTTCCCACAGCTTCAACGAGTGCTCATAGAAATCCCGATTGCCGGGCATCATGTAGTTTGAGCGCACAATGGTGGTGTTGCGGCCGGCATTTCCGCCGCCAAGATAACCCTTGTCAACCACCGCCACGTTGGTAATGCCGTGCAGTTTGGCGAGATAATAGGCGGTTGCCAGGCCGTGCAAGCCGGCACCAACGATGACAACATCGTATTCTGCCTTGGGCTCCGGGTCGCGCCAGGCGCGTTCCCAACCCTTTTGGCCCGTGAGCCCGTTCCAGAACACACTCCACGCTGAATAGCGAGTCATGACTTATTCGCCTCCCAAACGCCCTTGCGCCCGACACATGCCCCTTTTTGACAGGAAGCGAGGTCGAAAATCCAGAAAACTTTTCCGTTAAGGCTCAAAGAGTTTTCACCCCAGGCAGCACAAATTTAACAGTGCGCAAAAGTTCACTGAGAAGCAAATTTTTTTAACAGGAGTATCATGTTTGGCAAGAGCACTGCCGACGCCCAGAGAATCCATAGCATCACTCCGGCGAAGCTTTCACAAACCTCCCTGGAAGTCGGTCAGATCTTTGTTGGTCATAAATTCTGCGTGTTCGTGTGTGAGCCGCATAAATGCCTTTGATCAATCGAACCCACGGTAGTGCACGACGTTGGACATGTCTTCGCGCTCGCTCACCAGTGTGTTCTCGATTGCGTCTGGATCCGGATAGCCAAGGCTCATGCCTGTGACGAGATCTTCGTCTTCAGGGATACCGAGATGACGGAAAATCGGCTCCTGAAAGGGAATCCAGGCAGCCTGCGGACAGGTGTCGAGGCCAAAGCCCTTGGCGGCAAGCATGATTGTCTGGGCGTACATCCCCGCATCTGACCAACTTCCCCGGGTGAGATAGGAATCGACCGTAATAAACAAGCCAACAGGCGCGTCAAAAAACAGGAAGTTCCGCGCTCCCTGGCGCGCACTTGCTTCCCTGTCCCCTTTCTCAATGCCCAAAAGACCATAGAGCGACCAGCCGACACCGCGACGGCGGTCACGATGTACGTCTTTCCAGACTGCGGGATAATAGTCCTCTTCTTCGTAGGAGCGGCCAGCGCCGGCGCGAGCCATTTCCAGGACATCGTTTGAAATGGCCTCCTTTACGGAGCCAGTGCAGACATACACATGCCAGGGCTGAGTGTTAGTGCCACTGGGGGAACGCTGTGCAACTTCGAGGATACTGTTTATCGTTTCTTTGGGCACTGGATCCGGCTTGAATGCACGAATGGATTTGCGCGTGCGAATTGCCTCAAGTACGTCCATTTCAGCTCCATTGCCCGTTACATTTCAATGACGACGGGTGGGAACATTGTCGATCAGGACGACGGCGTCAAATGATTATCTCACGGCAAACCAGGCTTTCCGCATTGTGACGCAGACATCAAGAATTCTGCAGTTTCTGCAAGGTCAATTGGCCGACAAGACCTGATACACAGTTGAGCGCATTCAGCACCTCCTGGAACCGTACCCTAGGGCGCCCCAGCCTGGATCAACCGTTCTGCCCAGTCGATGAGTTCGGGCCGATATTGCTCGATGTTCTGGAGCGCTGTGTCGACCAACGTTTCGTTGCGGCTCCAGACACCGGCCTGTATGGCCATTTGCAGAATGAAGACATCATCCGGCAGGACTTCCAGCAGGAAGTCGAAATGAGGCACCTGTTCTTCAAAGCGCTGTTGAAACTGCAGGGTCAGCACAAGCGCTACTTTTGCATTTAGAGCGTGGGGATCACGCACGAGCGCGAGGTCAAACAATTCCACTGTCTGATCAAAGAGGCGCGAACGACCAAGAGTTTGCGCTGCCAGATCGATCAATTGACGGTTTGACGTTTCAACACAAACTTGCGCAAGCGCTGCAGCTTCATCCTCCAACGTCTGTCCCGGAGCCCATTGTTCCAGGCTTTCCACGCAGGCGCGGGTGGCGCGGCCGAGGTCCTCATCCGCGCTATCATTTTCGGGCCCGCTCAACTCTCGCAGGAGGGCGATGTCTGTTGCGGGCATAGCCTCATAACGGCCCTCTCCTCCCGAGGCGACAATGCCGACCAGGCGACCCTGCGCATCAACCAGCGCGCCGCCGCTGTTGCCAAACTGGGAATAGGCGGAATGGTGCAGTCTGGGGCGCGGCGCCTCCAGCGCCGGCGGGACGAGCAGGCGACCGGGGGCATAAACGGTAACAGCGTTCAGTCCATCGTCGCCTGCAACCGTATAGAGGTCCGCGCCCATGTCCGCTAACACGACATCGGACAATACCAGCCCCTGACCGAGGTCATTGCTTTCAATCAAAGCGAGGTCACCATCATAGGCCGTGGGCACGGTTTGACCCTCAATGACAGTGCCATCCGGGCGGCGAAGCATGACCGTATCAAGGTCGGCAACAACATGCCTGTTTGTAACGAGCAAAGTTTCCGAGATGCGCACTGCACTGGCAAATGGCTCAAAGGCGCGAACGAGAAAGATTGCATCGCGAACCTCGCAGACGGGTGCGGGCGCATTGCAGGTGTCTGTGCCCTGGGTCCTCGCTTCGCGCACCGTAACCGGCAGGGCAAAGAGCATGGAGGCGATTGCTAAAGTGATGCATAAGCGCATGATCACGCTATGATAGCGGCAATTCACGTGCACCGACATACAAGTACCAGGATATTCCATGAGCAGACGCGACAGACTTGCCGCCCGTAAGGAAGGCCTACTGGACACAACCGCCTTTCTCAAGGTGGCTGACAAATTCATAGACCTCGCCAACAAGGAAAACCGCAATGTGCAGGCAACGCAACTGCACATGGCCCTTCTTTGGGCGTCCGCGCGTTACAGCGCTTTTGTGGCGAAAAACATCATGCACGTGGATCAGCACGAAGAGTTTGTGGACACGATGACCAAGGAATATGTCGAGATGCTTCGCCAGCACCTTGGCGACTCCACGATCGACCCTGCTGAATGAGAGTTTGAGACAGCCTCGGCAAACTAATTATCTATTTGATTTCGCGCACTTTATCCGGGCAAGAACGCGTGCCGTCAATTTCGACCTAAATCTGCTCGCGCAGCTTTCGGGCGATGCCATCGTTGCCGGCCTGCTCTGCAGCTTCACCTGCCGTCCAGCCATCGAATGCCTCCAGCATCGTACTGGCTCCAACTTCCAGCAGTCGCTCAACCGCGGCCTCATCGCCAACGTTGGCTGCCCACATCAGCGCGGTCGTACCATCGACCGGGCTTTGAAAGTTCACATCGGCACCCGCCTCAAGCAAGGCATCAATCCACGAAATGTTGCCACTCAGAGCCGCTAGCATCAAAGGCGTTTTTCCGGTCTCATCAGGTGTCTGCGGGTCAACC
>JAJFHB010000118.1 GCA_021775795.1 Hyphomicrobiales bacterium
CATCGCAGAGCGCAAGCGGGTGAGCAGCACCCGGTTCGGGGGCAATGTTTCTCCAGAGATTGATGATCGCAAACCGGCCTGATCCAAGCGCCCGCTCAACGTCTGCTTCTTTGAGGAGCGCCTCATCTTCAGATAGCAAACTGCGGAAGGTGTCGTTGCTGGTCGGCGGCTTCGCCAGATCGCGCAGCCGTTGTGGTGCACTGGTCAGGGTGTAATCACCATGTACCATGTGCAGGGGCGGCTGCACCTGCTGCCCGCCTTCGGTGCGGCGCTTGCTCTGGCTGCCGGACACTGACCGTACGTTGTGGTCAAAGGCGGCAACTATGCGCGCACCGCTTACCTCGCGAATAATGTCGGCACATTGCGGGTAGTAACGACGCACAACCTGTTCGTGATCGAGAAAGTTCAGGTCCGGAACCTCCATCGGCCGCTGCAGCATTTCGAAACCGTTGACATCAAGCGTTCGGCGCTGATCGCCGGCAAGGTCCCGGGCGTCATGGACCTGCATCTGGCGTTTTTCCAGATCAGCGCCTTCCCAGGGGTAGTCATTGCCGCTGCTGTCACGGCGGGTAAACACTTTACCGTTGCGGTAGAGCGAATTCTCCACGGACGCCGCCAAATAAGTGAACTCTCCGCTTCGAACCGCAGCGGTCTGCGCCATTGATGCCAAGCCCATAAGAATTTCGAACTCTGACGCCGCAAAGCGCCCCTCTCAGATGTTTGATCGCCGGCGGGAACAGATGCCGCTGCACCCTTCACGCGGGCAACTCATGGCGCAATATCCCGGCCGGCCTCCACAGGTCAAAGCGAAAAGCAGGTGCATGACCCGTCCGCATTATTGTTCGCCCCACTCTAAGACTCAACCTCTGCAATATAATCGTGATCTTCACCCAGGTGGACAAGCCCGGTGTTGTGGCCACCGTGTGCCTCGGTTCCCTTCAAGACCGCGGTTCTACGGGTGAAGGTCACCTCCAGTTCGCCGCCCATGACCTGCCTGATGGTCTCATACTGCCAATCGCTGACCTGTTTAGACGCAGGCCTCTCAGCAATCTTCTCAAACCACGCTCTGGTCTTTGGATGTTTGTTCCAGACAGTTTCGGGGATGATGTTTCCTGCCTCGTGAGAGACAAACTCATGGAATGCAGCAAGGTCCCCGTAGGTGATCTCATTCCCGCAGACATAGTCTGTGTCCTTCATCCAATAATTTTCAAGAAGGTCCATCGACTCGTATAGCAGGTGTTTGCCCTTGCGCACCTCAGCCGTGAAGTCTTTGTCCGTGCCGTAGATCATCGGCGCAAAGATTGTCCAGTGGAACGCCCCGCCGCCGAGCCTGAGTGTGTAGGCATACCATTGCACGAACATATTGACCCTCGTGCGCTCCTCAAGCGTGCTCCCAAACCAGTGACTGGGGCAGCCGTATTTCTCATTCAGGTACCGGCCTATGGCCACGTTTTCCCAGACCCGGAGATCGCCATCGCATAAGATTGGAACCTGCCCGGTCGGATTGTATTCATCCCTGAAATCTTGACGCTCGTTGATGTTCGTCGTGATGTCGACGACTTCCTCCTCATGCGGGATATCGTTCTCGACAAGGAATTGGAGGGCCGTGCGGCACGGCTGTGAGGCGGGATGGTGCAATAGGCGGACCTTTGAGCTCATGGGTATTTCCTCGCTGTCTATGAGTGCGAGTGCGATCCAGTCGCCCCACACCGTTGTGGCTTTTGCCTGTTGTTGTATGGATCGGTTGCCGTTTCACCGCCGCTGCCCAGGCATTCAAATGCATCAAAAAACTAGCATTGCTAAACAAATATTGTCAATCAAACGACATCAAAGTATAGGATTGTTCTCAAAATATTGCGAAAACGCGCGCCGACGATCAGGCTACCTCAATCTTGAGTCGGAAGCTCTTGATCGCTGGCAGCCTTGCAAAATGATGCGAGTTGCTGTGTGTTCTAGCGGGAATCAGCTTTCTGCAGTTCGCTTGGATTTCTCCCGCTACAAACAATGCATTGTGAGGATGTTTGGTGACCACACAGCCTGACCCTAACTCTGAATTGCTGAACATCAAGGAGGCGGCCGCCTTGTTGAAAGTCAGCGAGGCATCCCTGCGGCGCTGGACCAATGCGGGCCGTCTGGCTTGCATGCGCCTTGGAGCCAAGCGGGAGCGCCGGTTTCGGCGCGAGGATCTGATGTCGTTTCTCGAGAACCGCGATGCTGTGGCGGTTCCCGCCGCGCCCAGCGCCCGCCCGGCGGAAGTTATGCTGGAAGGCATCGCAATCGAGTATGGCAACCACATTTGCACGCTTTATGAAAACGATCTTGGCCGGCTCAAATGGTCTGTTCCCTTCATCAGCGACGGACTGCGCAGTGGCGATGGCTGCTTTCTGATCGCCACGAAAGCGGTTCGCGACGAAATTCTTGGTCACATAAGTGAAGTCTGGGACGGCGTGCCGGAAGCCGTTGAGCGTGGTCAACTGGTGCTGAGTGATGGCATACCCGACGGTGAAGCCATGTGCCGGTTCGTAGAGCACAGCCTCGTTATGGCAACCCGTTCAGGCATGCGGTCATTCAGGCTGCTCGGCGACATGACCTGGTGTCTGGATCTGGGGATGAGCTATGACGAGTTGATGGCGTATGAACTCCGCTACAACCACGACATTGCCAGCCGGTACGCATTGGTCAGTGTCTGCCAGTATGATGTGCGCAGATTTTCAGGCCCTGCAGTGCTGAACGCCTTGAAGTGCCACGAGGACACTTTCAACTATTCGCTTTCGCGTTTTCTGGCGCCGTAGTCTCGAGCACATCACTGCGCGCAGATAAACACCCTTGGCTGGAGCAACGGCCGGTTTGCGGGTCAGGCCCA
>JAJFHB010000119.1 GCA_021775795.1 Hyphomicrobiales bacterium
AGATACCATAATAGCCAGACGGTGCATTCGGAATGGTGATCAGCGCGTCACTGTTACCAGCGCTGTCATCATCAATGAGCCATTCGCCCCAGGGTGTGACCACCAGCAGCACGGAATCGATGGTGGTGTCCAGAAACAGGGTCAATGCCGAGTTTCCTGAAGTCTCATAATAAAGATCGAAATCAGGGTTGGTCGCGACAGTTCCCTGAATGTCCGTGTCCATGCAGAAGTTCATCTGATTTTGGCCACCCGCAGTAATATATTGCGAATGGGGATCAGGGTTGAACCCTTCATACAATGTGATGCTGCCGTAGGTGGGATCCAAACTTGGATCCGGACATGTTGATTGTGCCTGCGGTTGCGGCTGTGGCTGGGCAACATTCCCTCTCTCTGTAATGTAGAGAGTGCCGGGCAGACCGGAGCCGCCGCCATATGATCCAACCCAGATACCATAATATCCAGTCGGGGCGTTCGGGATGGTGATCAGCGCGTCGCTGTTGCCTGCGCTGTCATCGTCAATAAGCCACTCGTCCCAAGGTGTGACCACCAGCAGAACCGAGTCAGCAACTGTTTCGACGAAAAGCGTCAGCGTCGAATTTCCCGATGAGTTGTAATAAAGATCAAAATCCGGCTTGCGAGCTACGGACCCAGAAATGTCCGTGTCGAAACAGCGCTCGAGGCTGTAACGGCCCCCGGCTGTGATGCTACGGGCCCAGGGATCCGGGTTGAATCCCTCGTATAACTCAATCTGCCCGAAGGACGGCTGCAACGATGCGTCGGGACATGCAAAAGCAGTGCCCCCGAACATCAGAAAAACTGCTGTGAATACTGTACCCAAAAACTTCATTGTTATTGCCTTTCCCTAGTCGGCAGCGTTCCCCTAAAAATCGCAAAATAGCGGGTTTGCGTCACGAGTAAAGTTAACACCACGTAATCTCGCGATTAATTCATAGACCAGATGTTGCCGCCAAAAAACCCGAGTCTTGCCAAAACAATCAACTGGAGCTCTGGCAATTGGACATAAAAATGCGCCCCTGAACAAATCAGGGACGCACTGTTGAACTCATGAAACCCAAAAGAGTTGTCAGCCCACAAGCTCTGAATCTGCAAAGCACATGGATATTTCCGCCGCTGCATTTTCAGCGCTATCGGAGCCGTGAACCGAATTCGCTTCAATGTTCACTGCGTACTCTTTGCGGATGGTGCCAGCTGCGGCATCGGCCGGGTTGGTTGCACCCATGACTTCACGGTTGGTCGCAACCGCGTTCTCGCCTTCCAGGACCTGCATAACGATGGGCCCAGAAGTCATGAAAGCGACAAGGTCATTAAAGAAGGGGCGCTCACGGTGAACCCCGTAAAACGCTTCAGCTTCCGCCTGTGACCAACGCACACGCTTTTGCGCTACAACCCGAAGGCCAGCGCTCTCGAGCTTATCTATAATTTTGCCTGTGATGTTGCGTTCTGTTGCATCGGGCTTGATAATTGACAAAGTACGTTCGACGGCCATACCAAAAAATTCCTCCAAATACTGTGCGGGCGCTTTCGCCAAGATGTGGCGCGGGTTATATCGACTGACTAGTACACCTGCAAGAGCGTCTCAATGTCGCTTTGGGGAACACTTAACCGGCTCAAACAATCGGCGCTCTGGATACCATGATCAGCATTGAAGCACTTACTTACCGAATTGAAGGACGTCTCCTGCTGGATGGCGCCAGCGCCTCCATACCAGATGGCCACAAGGTCGGCCTGGTCGGGCGCAACGGCTCTGGAAAGACAACCCTGATCCGTCTGCTGCAGGGCGAGGTTGCATCAGAGTCGGGCGCCATATCATTGCCGCGTGGTGCCCGTATGGGAGGCGTTGCCCAGGAAGCGCCGTCAGGGAACATTCCGGTTATCGATTGTGTACTGGCAGCCCACACAGAACGCTCGGAACTGCTCGCGCGTGCAGAAATCGAAGAAGACCCCAACGAGATTGCCGCCATACACCTGCGGCTTGCAGACATCGGTTCCCACACAGCCCCTGCCCGGGCGGCCACAATACTGCACGGACTGGGCTTTGCGGTGCATGAGCACACGTCGCCTGTGAACGAGTTTTCCGGCGGCTGGCGTATGCGTATTGCCCTCGCCTCGCTTTTACTCAGCGAACCCGACATCCTGCTTCTCGATGAGCCCACGAACTATCTGGATCTTGAAGGCACGATCTGGCTCGAAAGCTACATCCGCAAATATCCCTACACGGTCATCATGGTCAGCCACGACCGCGACCTCCTGAACAGTGCGGTCAGCGGGATTGTGCATCTCGATAAGGGCAAGCTCACATACTACACCGGCGGCTATGACGATTTCGAACGTACGGTACGTGAGCAGCAGATGCTGCAATCAAAGCTGCTCCGCAAACAGCAAATGCAGCGAGACCACATGCAGGCATTTGTGGATCGGTTTCGCTACAAGGCGAAAAAGGCACGCATGGCCCAAAGCCGCATCAAGGCCCTGGCGCGCATGGAACCCATCGCGGCGATTGTTGAAGACCGCGTTGTTCCCTTCATTTTCCCGGCGCCCGAAAAAGTGCTGGCGCCGCCGTTGCTCAATCTGGAGCAAGTGGCGGTTGGTTATGAAGAGGGAAAACCGGTTCTGAAGAACCTGAACATCCGTCTGGATCCGGACGATCGGATCGGCCTCCTCGGGGCGAACGGCAACGGCAAGAGCACCTTTGCAAAACTGATCTCTGAACGGCTTCAGCCGCAATCCGGCACCATCACCCGGGCCCGCAAACTCAAGGTTGGCTATTTTGCACAGCACCAACTTGATGAGCTGGAAGAGGGACGAACAGCGTTTGAGTACATGCGCGAGTACATGCCTGCCGCGAGCGACTCACAGCGGCGCGCCAAACTCGGACAGTTTGGCTTCGGCGTCGACAAGGCAGAAACCAAAATCGGCAACCTGTCGGGTGGGGAGAAGGCACGTCTGTTGTTTGCCCTCGCCGCCTTTGATGGACCACACATCATGATTCTTGACGAACCGACAAACCACCTGGATGTGGATAGTCGTCAGGCTTTGGTACAGGCTCTCAACTCTTACGAAGGCGCAGTCATTCTAATCAGTCACGACCGGCATCTGATCGAGACAAGTGCTGATCAGTTGTGGCTTTGCGCCGATGGCGCCGTTGGACCGTTTGACGGTGATCTCAACGATTATCGGCGCCACGTGCTGCGAACCGGCAACGCCGAAAATGCTAAGGGCGGCACTCAAGGTTCGGAGCAGGCAAAGAGACAGGAACTCTCGCCGCAGGAGCGCCGCAGACAGGCGGCAAACGCCCGCGAGCGATCAAAGACGCTTAAGAAAACGATTCAAAGTTGCGAAACTAAGGTATTGAAACTGAAGGATACTCTTGCCGCGATTGAAACGCGTCTTGGCGACGATTCTCTTTACCGCGACAAACCCCGCGAAGCGGACAGCCTGGCCCTTGAAAGGGCGCAATGTGAGCATCAGATCAGTGAGCTTGAAGAGCAGTGGCTAAAGG
>JAJFHB010000120.1 GCA_021775795.1 Hyphomicrobiales bacterium
CGACGGTGTCGTTCAGATCGAAGCAACAAGCTGACTGTTCTCAGCCCCCGGGATTTCTTTGCACTCCACATGCTACTCCACACGCGTCTGGCAGAAACAGGTGGTGTGGCCACAGAACAACGAAAACGAGGCTCAAATTCACCATGAGAGAACTTGCTGTTTTGACTTTCGTGACCCTCGATGGCGTCATGCAGGCACCGAAGATGCCCGAGGAAGACCGGTCCAACGGGTTTTCCGCTGGCGGCTGGGCTGATCCCTATTGGGATGAAGTCATGCAGATGGTGGGAAGAGAGGCAATGGCGGAACCCTATGATGTCTTGTTTGGCCGCAAAACCTACGATGTGTTTGCCGCTCACGCGGGTGATGATCATCCGATGCACCAGATGAAAAAGTATGTTGCGACCTCTGCACCAAGCACTCTTGGCTGGAACAATTCCGTCCCGATAACCGGTAATATTCCGGAAGAAGTGGGACGCCTGAAAGAGCAGGACGGGCCGCTTCTGCAGGTTCATGGCAGCTGCGAACTTGTTCAGGCGCTGCTGGCGCACGACCTCGTTGATGAACTCCGGTTGTGGGTTTTCCCGGTGGTGGTCGGTGCAGGCAAGCGTCTTTTCGGCGGCGGTTCCGTTCCCGCAGACTTCAGTCTCAGAAAAACCGATCACACTTCTATTGGCGTCTTGATGGGTATTTACACTCGCAATAGTCAGGCCGTAGATTCATAAACACAGACCGCGACGAGATTGCCGCATCCCTTTTTCCCCGAAAGGAGCAGCTATTCTCAAATCGGGAAGCTTCTTGGGAGACGATTTATGCCAACCGAAACAGACGTCATCATCATTGGCGCTGGTGCGGCCGGTCTTTCAGCTACCAAGGAACTGAGCCGGCTTGGCAAGACAAGCATAGTGGTCGAGGCTTCGCACCGTATTGGCGGGCGCGCCTACTCGGAAGAAATTGCTCCCGGCGTTTGGTTTGACCTGGGTTGTGCCTGGCTGGTTGAAGGACTGGCCAATCCATTCGTTCCAATTGCAGAGGCACTTGGCATCACGGTCATGCAGAACACATGCAGTTTGTTCAAGGGTGAGAACATACATTATTATCGCAGCGGCACGGCCTTGAGCGATGAACAACGGGCAACCTGCGCCCGATACTATAGCGACAGCAACTCCGCAATCAGCATCGCAGTGAAACATGGCCGGGATGTACCACTGAGTGATGTGGTTGATCTGGAGAACGAGTTTGCCACCCCCTTTGTGGGAAGCGTCGCTTCCTCCTGGGGCCTGGATTTGGATCTCGTCTCAACCGCTGATTACGGTAGTGCTTACGGCGAACTCGGCTTTCCGGTCGTGGACGGATACGGGAACCTGATCGCAGCCTGGGGCGCAGATGTTCCGGTCACACTCAACGCCCGCGTTGAGCGGATTGATTGGTCCGGGCGCGGCGTAAAGGTGGACACTCCTCAAGGAACGATAACGGGACGAGCAGCCTTGAGCACCGTATCGACCGGCATATTGGCATCCGGTGACATACTTTTTGAGCCGGGGCTGCCTGACTGGAAACTCGAAGCCATTGATAGTCTGCCCATGGGGACAGAGAACAAGATGGGCGTTTATTTTGATCGAGACGTTTTTGGAGAGGACAGCCACGGCTTTTATGCGACCTGGAATGAGAGTGGCAGCACGGCGAAAGTTGTTGCTGGCGTTATGGGACGGAATACGGCCGCTGTATTTGTTGGGGGACGCCACGGCGTCTGGCTTGAAAAGCAGGGTCAACAGGCCTGCCATGACTTCGCCGTTGAGATGATAGCCGACATCTTCGGAAACGATATTCGGAAACATGTTGTCCGTTCAATCGTCACGGCATGGGAGACAGAGCCTTTGAGTCGAGGATCCTGGGCCTGTGCACGGCCCGGCCAGGCGCACCAGCGGGTCAATCTGGCGCGGCCTGTCGACGACCGTCTGTTCTTTGCCGGTGAAGCTACAATGACGGGCCTGCAGGGCACCTGTCACGGCGCATACCTGTCCGGCATTCAGGCAGCACAGGAAATTGCCACACAGCTGAACTCCGGCACGTCACAAACGTAACTCTGAGATCTCTGCCTGATCGCCGGAACCCGGCGCCCGCGCCATTTCTGCTGTCGCACCACGATCCATGTGGGCCGTTCACCAGTTTGTTCTCCAAAGCCTCCTTTCACTTGACAGGGGTTTCCTCCCAACTGACGATTGCACCCTTGTCATCAATTCGGCTCTTCATGCAAAAACCTTCTTCCCGCCGCCAACCGCTGGCCCTGACCGAGGCCCATCTTGCACGTGTGGCTCGCCATGTGCCGGAGCCTGAGCCATCCACTGAAGTCGGGCATCTCTCGGATGCCGATCTGGATGCCGTGGCGCATAAGCTTCTCTCCGAAAACGCGGGATTGCCCTTTTGGGTGTTTGCGTATGGATCTTTGATCTGGAAACCGGCATTTGAGCATGTTGCGGCCCGAAGGTGCGTGGCGCACGGCTGGCGTAGGTCGTTTTGCCTCGACATTCAAAACTGGCGCGCAACGCCCGAGCAACCTGGTCTCATGCTCGCTCTGGCGAGAGGTGGGGCGTGTTCTGGGGTCGCCTATCGTATGCCGGAAGACAATCCGCACAGTCGAATGCTTCGGCTCCTCGATCGCGAGATCAGTCATCCAGAAGACATACCCTGGCTCAGATGGCTGACGGTTCGCGCAAATGGCGAAGCATTTCGGGCGCTTGCCTTCTACTGTGCCCCGAAGAATGATGATTACGTTGTTGATCTAACTGTTGACGAACAGGCTGCCCGACTTGCCCGCGCCGTTGGCCACGTCGGCAGTTGTGCCGAGTATCTCCGCAATACGGTTGAACATCTGGAAGAACTGGGCATTCGCGACAGCTACCTGTGGGAATTGCAGGCCCTTGTTGCAGCAGAGATCGACGCATTACCGGATAGAAGATAATCAGTCCGCATGACTGCCGTTCTGGTTATGCCATTACGATGCTTTTTGTAACTGGATATCTGCGGCAGCTTCCAAATCTATGCTCGACGTCAGTGGCTCGGCGAACTGTATG
>JAJFHB010000013.1 GCA_021775795.1 Hyphomicrobiales bacterium
GGCGACAATTCCGAGATTGGTTTCATGAATGCAAAAGAAGGCATCGCTGGTGCAGTAGCGCATGTCACAGGCAGAGACCATATCAATGCCGCCGCCGATACAGCCACCCTGAACAGCAGCGAGCACCGGCATGCGGGCCTCTTCCAGACAGGAAAACGTCCGCTGCAATTCCTGCACGGTTCGCAGCAAGGCGGCGCGAGCCCGGCCCGCTTCATGCCGGGACTGGTCAGGCATAGAAGCAAACACTGAGAGATCCATGCCCGCGGTGAAGTGCTTACCGGTTGACGAGAGGATAATTGCGCGCACGGATCCCGATGCATCGAGATCGTGCACAATCTCTGGAAGCTCTTTCCAGAATAACTTGTTCATTGTGTTCAACATATCCGGTCTGGAAAGACGCACCTGTGCGACTTTGTTCTCCACCTCGACCTGGAAACACTCATACGTCATCGCTCTTCTCCGCAATTACCTTCTGCCGGCTTCTACATAGCATGAACCGTTCCCCCCTCGCCGGGTCAATAACCTTCAGTTTTCCATTACATGGCCCGATTTCCGCCCTTGTTTCGCCCCGCAAGCACCAAGCTTCCTGCCTATCCATGTTTTCACGAGAGGGAAGGGCCACAGTTTGAAGGGGATATCCACATGATCCGACGTCTACGCGGCATACGCCGTGTGTCATTGGCTACCGTGAGCCTTTGTGCGCTCATCGTCACCGGCTGCTACGAGCAGACCGATGTCGTTGAAGAGCCCAACCCTAATTTGCGCAACGAAACCATCGTTAGCAGTGAAGAAAAATTTGAATCTGATACGGATGACTCGTTGCTAGGCGGCATTCTTGCCATGCAGGCAACGCCACCAGCTCCCATTTCGGACCTGTCCCGTACAATGACGCGCACCCAAGGCGGCCAGTATGCAACCGCTCAGGGCGTGACCGCCGGAGAATCCGAAGCGTATTATCAACCACAGCCCCAGGCCGGTGACATCAACACCGAGCAATATGAGGATTACGACCATAATCCTGTTCATGCGGTTGCAGATACACCGGTCTCGACTTTCAGCGTTGACGTTGACACTGCCTCTTACGGCGTGATGCGCCGCTATCTGAACGAGGGCGTCTTGCCGCCTCATGATGCGATCCGCGCGGAAGAGGTGATCAACTATTTCAACTACGGCTATGCGGTACCGGATACAGCCGACACGCCCTTTGCAACGACACTTGCCGTAACGCCGACACCGTGGAACGAAAATACTCAGCTTCTGCACATCGGCATTCAGGGCTACGAGATTGTTCAAGAAGAGAGGCCACGCTCGAACCTGGTGTTCCTGATCGATGTATCAGGCTCCATGGGGGAACCGGAAAAACTGCCATTGCTACAGCGGGCGATGCGGATGCTGGCACAGCAACTGGGACCAGATGATCAGGTTTCCATCGTAACATATGCGGGCAATGCGGGCACCGTGCTTGCACCGACCGCCGGCGATCAGCATGGCACCATCGAAGCGGCAATTGAAGCGCTTGGCGCTGGCGGCTCGACGGCGGGTGCAGCGGGCATCCAGGCCGCCTACAATCTGGCTGAGCAGAACTTTATGGAAGACGGCGTCAACCGGGTCATTCTGGCGACAGACGGCGACTTCAACGTTGGTATTGCCGACCCAGAGCGACTCGAAGACTTCGTCTCCGAGAAGCGCGAAACCGACATTTATCTTTCCGTCATCGGTTTTGGCCGCGGCAACTACAACGATCAGATGATGCAGACCCTGGCGCAGGCCGGAAACGGTAACGCCGCCTACATCGACACGCTTCAGGAAGCGCGCAAGGTTCTCGTCGATGAAATGAGCTCCACGCTCTTCACCATCGCCGATGACGTAAAGATCCAGGTTGAGTTCAACCCTGCCCGGGTCAGCGAGTACCGCCTCATTGGTTACGAAACACGGGCACTGAACCGCGAAGATTTCAACAATGATGCAGTTGATGCCGGCGACATTGGCTCAGGCCATACGGTGACAGCCATCTATGAGATCGTTCAGACCGGAAGCGAAGGTGGCCTCATAGAGCCCTTGCGTTACCAACAGGAAGATACACCGGAAGCAGACCTTGAGGCTGAGTTTGCCTTTGTCCGCATCCGCTACAAAGACCCAGCGGCAGACGAGAGCCAGCTGATCGAACAGGCTGTAGACAACAGCTTTGTCCATGAGGAGTTTGACTCTGCTCCCCAGTACGCACGCTTTGGTGCAGCGGTTGCCGCATTTGCGCAAAAACTGAACGGTACGCCGCACCTTGCACTTTATGATTTTGAACAAATAGCCGAGATAGCGGCCGACGCCCGTGGCGACGACCCCTTTGGCTACCGCAATGAGTTTCTTCAGCTGGTTAGATTGGCTGATTCAGCGGATGCCCTGCCCCCGCAGGGCGGCTTTGAGGCATCGTGGCTTAAGTAAGTAAGTCGTCCCTAGTAACACGATGCCGGGCCCGTCTTCCTCTTTGCGAGGAAGGCGGGCTTGCCTTTTCTAGGACCTGCCAAGCCGAGGGTCAGGTTTCTTCTGCCGGTTCATTTCGCAGAGATTCGGCGAAAGCATAGAAGCGCCGCATTAGCCGCTCCATGAAACCGATGACTTCCTCGAGTTCTTCGTCATTCGGCAACCCAAGGCGGTTGCCCTCGCTGTTCTGGACTTCAGTTTCAAGCTCCGCGATACGGCGGCGCAATTCTTCATTTTCCTCATTCAGCTCATCGATCTCGTCATCGAGCGCCTCACGGTCATCTGCCGCCGTCCGGCAAATCCACTGTTCTTCAACAGTCTGACAGTGAGAGACATCGCCGGTCTTCGTATCCAGGCGCAAGATGCCGTTTTCAACCTCGGCCATGCTGTAACGCCCAGCCTCTTCCTGCGCCAGGGCCGAAGTCGACATCATGAGGAGGGCAGCAAGCGCTGTCGCAGCTCCAGTTCTGGGTGACATGTTCAATACTCCTTCGCCTCCCGGCATACGCCAAACAGCGCAAATTCGCCCTGCTCCTACCACATATATAGCGAGGATTGGACAGAGAAAAAGACTGGAGAATGGATTGCCCACCCAGAATGGGGCGCTGACTGCCTAAAAGTGCTGCGCCTGCGGCTTCATGACGATTGAAATGCGACGAGCACTCCTGCCCTGCAACTGAAATCCCAATCAGTCCTCAAAGGCACGATCGATGCGGCACTGGTAACAATTGTTGGTAGAAGACCTCATGTGAATGTAGGCAATTGAGCCATCCGCAAACATCTTCTGAGCTTCCGCTTCCACCTGCTCGATCGCGATCACTCTACCGCTGCCATATCGAATGCGGTCATCAGAACTGTAGCCGCGCAGCAGAATACAATCGTAATCATCAAACAAGACCGGCAAACTGCCAGCCTCAACGTGTCGTTCGCAGGCTTCAGCGCACAGAAATATAGGCCCCACTTCTGCAAACGGTTGAAGGTCGGGAAACGGCCGAAAAGCCAACACAAGCATTTCTTTGCCAGCGGGAATGTCTGACAGGCAATGGCGGCAGGGGTTGCCTGTCCCATCAGACGTCTGGCGTTCGGGAACGATGCCGTTTGCATCTGCGCCACCAGCCTGCAGCCGGCGAACTTCGTTTGTAGCCAAAGCCCTGAACATCAATGCCATCTCTGATCTCCTCAAATGTGTCTCAGAGATTTAGGGTCAGCCAAGATGCACAGCCACCCGATTGTTGCGGTGGTGCGAAGCTTGCTGAGCGAGCAGGCTAAACGATCGGGGTTTTGATCTCCGCAATGCCTTCCACGCCACCGGTGATGACATCTCCGGCCACGACCGGCCCAACACCGGCGGGCGTACCTGTCATGATCAGATCACCGGGCGCTATCGCCATGGAACGCGAAAGAATGGAGACGTGCTCCTTCACCGACCAGATGAGATCGGACAGATCACCTTCCTGTTTCGTTTCGCCGTTGACTGCCAGCCATATGTGCCCTTTTTCGAGCGAGGGCACATCAGCCAGGGGCACCAATGCGGACGTGGGCGCTGAGTTGTCGAACGCCTTGCCCCAGTCCCAGGGCCGCCCCATGTCCTTGGCAAGGGTCTGCAGGTCCCGCCGGGTCAGGTCGATACCCACGGTTGCGCCCCAGATGTGATCATAGACGTCATCTTCTGCGATGTAGCTACCTGCCTTGCCGATGGCGACCACCAGTTCGATTTCATAATGCAGATTGCCGGTCTCCGGTGGATAGGGAACGGCAACGCCGTTATCGACCACAGCATCTGCAGGTTTGGTGAAGAAGAACGGCGGTTCGCGATCGGGATCCTTTCCCATCTCGCGGGCGTGGGCTGCATAGTTGCGCCCAACGCAGAAAATGCGGCGCACGGGAAACCGCGCTTCATTGTCTTTGACAGCGATGGATGCCTGGGGGGGTGGTGAAAATACGAATTCGGTCATGGCAATTTGTGATCTTTGTTGGAATGGACGTGGTGGTATCTAGCCGTGCGCTAGCGAGGTTTGGAGGACTTAGAGATTACGAAGCGCTTGCCTGTCAATCTTGTCAGTACCGGTTTTCGGAAGCTTTGCAAGATACACAATCTCTCTTGGATATTTATGCGGCAGAAGGACCTGCTTGGCGTGCAACTTCAAATCATCACTCAAGCGTGCGTCTCCCTTAGCTCCCTCAGCGGGAGTGACCCAGGCTTTCAATGTAAGGCGGCCATCAGCCATCTCAATTGCCTGCACGCAACATTCATGCACCTTGGGATGTTCATTGAGGGCATGTTCAATTTCCAAAGGATATACCCACTGCCCCGAAATCTTGACCAGATCATCGGCGCGACCTTTGAAGAAGTAGAAGCCATCTTCATCGACTGAAAAACGATCGCCGGTATAGATCCAGCCATCACGCATGGTCTCTGCAGTTTTGTCAGGCCGTTTCCAATACTCATGGGCAACCGAAAGGCCGCGCACCGACATGACACCCTCTTCGCCGGGCACCGCTTCCCGCCCCTCCGGGGTTTCAAGTCTTATGGCATAGCCAGGAACCGCACGGCCTGCAGAACCCGTCTTGCGCATCTCATGATCATTTGAGAGATAAATATGCAGCACCTCGGTTGACCCCAACCCTTCAAGAATGTCGTGTCCAAATGCTGCCTTCCAGGCGTTGGCGATGTCGGCGGACAGCACTTCGGCAGCTGATATGCAAAGCCGCAGTGATGAAAGATCAGCCTCTCCGGCGAGCGGACTGCGGGCAAGGGCTGTGTAGAGTGTCGGCAATCCGAAGAACACGGTTGGACGGTGCGCTTCGAGATGAGCGAAGATTGATACAGGTTCGG
>JAJFHB010000121.1 GCA_021775795.1 Hyphomicrobiales bacterium
GGGGTATTCGCGAAATCTTCCCCTGGAACGGATGGCGCGCGATGCCCGTATGTTCACCATCGGCGGCGGCACTGCACAAATGCTGCGCAATCTCATCGCCGGCCGTCTCCTGGATATGAAGACACCGCAGACCCGTGATGGCTACTCCAGATTGGCGGAAAAGGATCTGGCATGAGCAGTACGGTCGCGGAAACAATCGCCCGCCGCCTGTTCGCGGCAGGCTGCCGTTACGCATTTGGCATACCTGGCGGCGAAGTCCTGGCACTGATGGATGCCTTGAAGCGCCACAGGATCGAGGTCATCCTGACCAAACACGAAAACTGCGCCGGCTTTATGGGCGAGGGCATACATCATTTCGACGGCGCACCGGCAGTTCTTATAGCCACAATCGGCCCGGGCCTTGCAAACGCTGTCAACGTCATTGCCAATGCCCATCAAGATCGCGTTCCGATGATTGTGTTGACCGGTTGCGTTTCAGCCGCTCACGAACATTCCTATACGCATCAGGTGTTCGACCATCTTGCCCTGATCAAACCCATTTCGAAGCAGGCTTTTCGGGTCGGCACGGCAAACGCGGTTGATGTGGCGGACAAGGCTGTTGCCATTGCCACCACTGGCCGGCCGGGGCCGGTATTGCTTGATGTGCCGGTAGACGTCCAGACAGAACCCGCTCTAGGACCTGAGCGTATCAACAGGCCAGCACCGTCGCGTCTTGCTCCGGCACCGGGAGGTGATCTTGAGGCTGTTCGAAAGTGGCTGAAGTTTGCCGAAAGGCCTCTCGTAATTGCCGGCGTTGATGCCCTCAACCAGGAAGCCGAGACAGCCATCTCGAGCTTCTGCCACACCTACAATGCACCGCTCATCACCACCTACAAGGGCAAGGGCATCATTCCTGAAGATGACCCGTTGGTTCTCGGAGGTGCCGGACTGTCCCCGCGCATCGATGCCCATTTGCTGCCTCTCGTGCGCAAGGCTGACTGTGTCGTGCTGGCAGGATATGACCCAATCGAAATGCGCACCGGCTGGCAGCATCCGTGGGGATCAAACTCCCGCGTCGTTGAGCTTACACCTGAACCAAATACCCACTACATGCACATCGCCCCAATCACCTTTGTCTGTGATATCGCCGCCGGTCTTGCTGCCATCAGTGAAGAAGTTGAACCGCGTAAAACCTGGACTGACGCTCTTTTGTCCGACACCAAGGCCGCCATACATGGCTCCCACGGCCTCAGTGAAAACTGGGGACCGGCAGCCATTGTCGACGAGTGCCGCAAACTGCTGCCAAGAGAAACAATAATCACCGCCGACAGCGGCGCTCACCGAATTCTCCTGAGCCAGGCATGGGAGTGCTACGAATCCCGCGGCATGCTGCAATCAAGCGCCTTGTGCACCATGGGGTGCGCGGTGCCTCTGGCCCTTGGCCGCAAGCTGGCGGAACCGGACCGCCCCGTTGTGGCATTTGTCGGTGATGCCGGTTTTGAGATGTTCCTGGGTGAACTCGCGACTGCGCGGGACCTCAAGTTGAAAGTCCCCATCGTTGTGTTTGTGGACGAAAGCCTTGCCCTGATCGAGTTGAAGCAACGCGGCTCGCAAATGGGCAATCTTGCCGTCGACTTTGAGGCAACTGATTTTCCAGCAATCGCCCGCGCACTTGGTGGTCATGGCACCTGGTGCGATAACCGGACAGAATTGCGCGGCGCTCTTACGGCGGCTCTCACACGGGAAACATTCACGGTGATTGCGGCGCGGATCAACCGCAAATCCTATGACGGTCGGATTTAGATTGTTCCATGGGCGTGCACGACTTCATTCCCGATGCAGCGCCTGCCTATCTCGAGCACATGCTTGCGCTTTGGAAGAAAAACCCAAAATCCGTATCCGCTGAATGGCGCGCCCTCTTCGAGAGCCTGGGAGAAACAGTTGACCCGGAGCCATCCAGCGTCAATGGGCAGTCCCTCCAATCGACATCTGCATCTGGTCTTGAGGCGAAGGCTCACGCACTCGTACGGGCTTACCGGGAGCGCGGCCATATTGTTGCGACCAGTGATCCGCTCAACCTTTCCAACCCGCAATCTCATCCCGACCTTGAACCCGCATCCCATGGCCTTGGAGATGAAACGGGCGGGGAAGCCGTCGATCTGAAGGGCGATGCCCACCTGGGGCGAACGACAGTTTCAGGATTGATCGAACAATTGCGCAATATCTATTGCGGCACATTATCGTGTGAGTTCATGCATCTCGATGATCCAGCTCCGCGGGCATGGCTGCAACATGCCATGGAGACCGGTGCGGGTGCTCCCGATGACAAGAGCCGAATAGACATTCTCAATCACATCCTGAGAGCGGATGTCTTTGAGAGTTTCATGCAAACAAAGTTTCCAACCGCCAAACGTTACGGCATGGAAGGATCAGAATCACAGTTACCTCTTGCAGAGCAAATCCTCGCCGAAGCCGCCAGCCTGAATGTCAGCGAAATCGTCATCGGTCCCATGCACCGGGGGCGCACGACTTTCATGGCAACATTCATGGAAAAACCTCTGGCCGCCGTGTTTGCAGAGTTCAAGGGCCAACCCTGGCATCCAGCCACTCTCGATATCGCCGGCGATGTCAGCTACCACATGGGGCGTACTGTTGAACGCGCATTGGATGACAGGATCATCCGCCTTTCCATGTGTGATCATCCTTCGCATGTGGAAACCGTAATTCCTGTGGCATTGGGCCGTACACGGGCCCGCCAGCGCCAGAAAGCAGACGACGAACGCCGACAGGTGCTCGGCTTGATGATGCATACGGATGCAGGCTTTGCCGGACAGGGGGTTGTTGCAGAGTGCTTCCAGCTAAGTAATGTGCAGGGTTACAGAACCGGCGGCAGCGTTCACGTCATCATCAATAATCAGATCGGCTTTACGACCGACCAGCGCGATGCGCGCTCATCACGCTATTGTTCCGACATGGGCAAGATCATTCAGGCCCCGGTTCTTCGGGTCAATGGCGATGATCCTGAAGCAGCCCACCGGGCGGCAACGCTCGCCGTACGCTTCTGGGCCGAGTTCCAACGCGACATCATCATCGATTTTGTCTGCTACCGGCGCCAGGGACACAATGAACTTGATGAACCCCGCTACACCCAGCCGGGCAATTACGAAACAATCGAAAAGCGCCCGACAGTGAGGCAACTCTACGGCGACCTGCTTCGCACCAAAAACCTCGTAACAGCAGAGTGGGAGGACACCAGGGAGCGAGACTACCGGGCAGAGCTTTCTGCAGGGTTTGATAATGCGGAAACCTACCGGCCCAACACCGCCGGTTCCGGCAGCACGCCAGCCCTCCCCTTCAGGCGCGTCACAGAAGCGGAAACCGAACACCCCGATCCAGGTGTTCACACTGACAAATTGCGAGAATTGAGCAAACGCGTGCATCGCCTTCCAGATGGCTTCACCGTTCATCGCAATCTTGCCCGCCAGTTGAAGGAACGCGCCACTACCGTTGAACAGGGAACCGGCATCACCTGGGCTACAGCGGAACTCCTTGCTCTCGGCTCCCTGCTCGATGAAGGCACGCCGGTCCGGCTCACCGGTGAAGACACGCGACGGGGCACTTTCTCCCAGCGCCATGCAGTGCTGTTGGATCAGATCACGAATGCGGAGTATGTGCCGCTTCAAAACCTGTCTTCGCCGCAAGCTGCATTCGAGGTCTTTGACAGTCCTTTGAGTGAAGCTGCTGTCCTCGGTTATGAGTATGGTTACAGTCTGGCGGATGTGGAAAGCCTCGTCCTTTGGGAGGCTCAGTTTGGCGATTTCGTAAATGTCGCTCAATCCTTCATTGATCACTATATTTCCTGCGGTGAGGAAAAATGGCTGGCGCAAAGTGGCCTTGTTCTGCTGCTTCCTCATGGACTTGAAGGTGGGGGTCCTGAACATTCTTCAGCCCGGCCGGAGCGTTTTCTGCAACTGTGTGCCCGCTACAACATGCAGGTCGTGAATTGCACAACGCCTGCCAATCACTTTCACGTCCTTCGGCGCCAAATGAAGCGTGACTTTCGCAAGCCACTCATCGCCATGACACCCAAACGGATGTTGCGTGACCGGGCTGCAGTATCCGACATTGACACCTTGTGCCCGGGCACAAACTTTCAGCCCGTCATTGCCGATCCCGCGATGATGTCCAAAACAGGGAGCATCGAAAAAATCATCCTGTGCAGCGGTCGTCTCTACTATGATCTCGACGCCGCGCGTCGGGAGAAGCAGCTGGAGTCCGTTGCGCTTGTTCGCCTCGAAGAACTCTATCCGTTTCCCCACGTTCAGCTCACCGCGATCATTGCAGCGCATCCGCAGGCGGAAATCATCTGGTGCCAGGAAGAACCAGAGAATGCCGGTGCCTGGAGTTTCCTTGACCGGCGCCTGGAGTGTGTGCTCGCAGCAGCGAAACATTCAGGCGGCAACGCACGCTATGTAGGCAGACCTGCAAGCCCAACACCTGCTGCCGCCTCGAGGGCTGTTTATGAGCGTGAGCAAGATGCGGTGATCGCAACAGCACTACAATCAGGCTGACAGGCGCTCCACAGCCAGATCACCGAGCCAAAGGCTGGCGGTGAGGCCGGGAGATTCAATTCCAAAAAAATTGACCAGGCCTTCAAGGCCATGAACTTCCGGGCCCTCAATACGAAAATCCGCTGTTTTTTCCAGGCTTACCTTCGGCCGGATGCCGGCGTATCCGGGTTGCAGAACACCCACCGGCAGTCCCGGCCAGTAGCGGCGAACGGAAGTTTCGAAGGCTTCGCGCTGTTCCATACCGACGTCATAATCGATCTCGTCAATGACCTCAGCATCCGGGCCAAACCGAGCCTGACCGGCAACATCGAGAGTGAGATGGACACCAAGCCCGTGCGCAATGGGCACGGGATAGATCAAGCGTTCAAAGGGCGGGCGGGCAGGCAGGCTGAAGTAGCTGCCCTTTACATAGTAAAGTTGAGGCACATGCTGGCGCGGCAGGCCTTCCGTTGCAGAGGCAATGCCAACTGAACCAAGTCCAGCGCAATTTACCACCCGCGGCGCCTTGATGGCAAAGTCACCATCTGCGTTACTTGTGTGAACCTCGAACCCCCCAGTTCCAGACACAATCCGCTCAACGCTCGTGTTAAGCGCAAGCATGGCGCCATGATCCTCCGCTTCTCCAAGCAGAGACAACATATAGGAATGGCTGTCGATGATACCAGTAGACGGTGAGGCCAGCGCCCCGGTACAGCTCAGTGCCGGCTCCAGCGCCAGCGTCTCCTTCGCCGTCAGCAGGGTTGTGTCATCAACGCCGTTGATTTCGGCCTGCGCCTGAATACCTGCCAGCCTTGCCAGTTCTTCCTCGTTGGTTGCGACCACGAGCTTGCCAATGCGCTTGTGCGGCACACCATGGCTCTCGAGGAAATCATAGAGCCGCCATTTTCCCGAAACACAACCACGGCCTTTCAGGCTGCCCGTGGCATAATAAAGGCCTGCATGGATAACTTCTGAGTTTCGCGAACTCGTCTCATTGCCGATAACCGCGCCACGTTCGATGATCACACAATCCAGCCCGCTTCGCGCCAGAGCCCGCGCTGCCGCAAGCCCTACAACCCCGGCACCGATGATCACGCACTGTGTATCAAACACTTGCCACTTGTCCTTCGTTCACCAATAGGCCGGTCACGATGTTTGCGCATACACGACCGGAAATTCCGGCGCGTCAAAGGGAGCGCCATCCTCGAAGGTCAGATCAGGGAAAGGCGGGGAAGTGCGTCCCAGCCGGCGCTTGAATGTTGCATCATCGCCCACCCATCTGGTGGAAATGACCCGGCGCCGGTTCGGTGACGCGTTGGCAGGAGCCCCATGAAGCGTGCGGAAATGAAAGGCCACCGCATCGCCTGGCTGCATCTCCCATCCAAGAATATCAAAATCTTCGCGATGCACGTCAACGTCTGGCACATCGATACTCTCGTCGCCCTCATACAGTGATGTTCCATCAAAGCGCTTCGGCCTGAACTCGCTCCCCCAAAGGTGTGACGTCGCCACATATTCGATCGAGATTTCTCGCGACACCGGATCGAGCGGCAACCAGAAACTTACCGACTGGAGGCCATCGACCAGATAGTAGGGCTGATCCTGATGCCACGGTGTCACGACGCTGGTACCAGGCTCCTTCACCAGCACATGATCGTGAAAGATCCGCGATGTTTTTGAGCTCATCAGGCGCGCCGCCAGTTCACCGGCCGTCGAATTGAGGATAAAATCCCGGTAGGCGGGAATACGATGCCAGTTGCAGAAATCCTGAAAGAAGGGCGCTGATCCGTCTTCAGGCCTGTAGGTCCGCTCAAACGGGCTTGGGCTCGCCTGATTTTCCTCAATGCCCTGCTTCAGCGGCTCAACCCAATCAGCAAAGACGCCTCGCAAAACCTGAACGCCCTTTGCCTGAAAGAGCTCGATATCTGCATCTGATATCAGATCACCGGTACTGCTCATGGCAATCTCCTGAACACACGTTTCCTCGCCGTTTTATATCGATTGATGGGCTTGAACGCCAGTTCAGCTATCTCCACAATCGCCTCCGCAATGAAACAGCCAACCAATATACACGCACCGCCGCACGACCTTGCCCGCGTCGGCGCTTATCTCTGGCACTGGGCTGAAAGAACACCCGACGCTGAAGCCATCGTCTTCGGTGACGAAAGGCTCACATACGAACAACTTGCGCACCGGGTGAGAAGTTGCGCTCAAGCCCTCCTTGACGCCGGTGTTGTCAGGGGCGACCGGGTGGCCATGCTGTCGACATCGCGCCCGGAGTTCATGATTGTCCTGCTTGCCTCAACGGAAATCGGGGCCATTTGGGTGGGCCTTCACCCGCGCTACACATATCGGGAGTTTTTGCATGTGGTGGCGACAACACAACCAAAGTTGATCTTCGCATTGCCTGAGATCGAAGGCCGCACCTACGGACACGAATTGGCTGAGCTGAAGAAGGAAGTCGCCAGCATCTCAACCATCGTAACCATCGCCGGCAACCTGCCGGATGCCATCACCTTTGAGATATTTGTGCAGGGGCATGGCGACAACGGGACGACATTGTCGCTTGCGCAATCCGTCGTCCAGCCTGAAGACGGCGCCGTCATCATATTCACTTCCGGCACAACCGGTTCGCCGAAAGGCGCAGTGATAAGGCATCGGGGTTTGATCACGGGAGCGCTCGTAGAAAATCAACGGTGGCCCTCGCGAGCGGGATTGCGCCTTCTTCACAACATGCCGGTCAATCACATTGCCGGCGTCGGCATGATGGGTCTCTACCCCGTTGTCGTCGGCGGCACTCTTGTGTTCATGGACCGCTTCGATTCCGCCGGAATGCTCGACACAATTGAGGTAGAGCGCATAACCTTCTGGCTGCAGGCACCAACGATGTTTCACCTGGCCGTCTCTCAGCCGGGCTTTGACAAACGTGACCTTACATCCCTCGAGTATATCATCTGGGCGGGGGCACCGATGCCAAGGGATCTCGTCGCAAGGCTGTACAAACTGGAAGCAACCCTTGCCAC
>JAJFHB010000122.1 GCA_021775795.1 Hyphomicrobiales bacterium
ATGCACGCGTTTTCCCGCCTCTCGGGCAAGCCTCACCAAACGCTTGGTGCAGATCAGCGCGGCCTCCGCATCGCGCCACACCGGGTGGCTTGATGGGTCCCCCTCCACGCGCAGATCTTTGCGTTCGCGGAGGCGAAACTCATCTTCGCTGTGGAAAGCGGCGCGACGGCGAATGCTGGCCAGGATAGAGGCCACGCCTTCATCATCCTCAACCAAAAGATCACCGGTCGATGAGCCAATGAATACTTTTACGCCCGCACAACCTGGAAGCAGTTCAAGTTCGCCAAGGTCCTGGGCGTTTTCGCGCGTCCCCCCCATATAGAAGGCGAAATCACAATACATGCGGTGATGGGCGCGTTTGATCTTGTCTGCGAGGGCTTCGGCGCTTGTGGTTTCAGGTGAGGTGTTCGGCATTTCGAAGACACCGACAACACCTCCCTTGACCGCTGAGCGGCTGCCGCTCTCGAGATCTTCCTTGTGTTCGTTGCCGGGTTCGCGAAAATGCACCTGGCTGTCGATCACGCCGGGCAACACGTGAAGCCCTGTTACATCGATACTCTCGCCCGCATCGACAGTTGCAAGGTCGCCAATCTCGACAATTTTGCCCTCATGGATGGCGATGTCGGAAAGGTGTGTGCCGTCGTGGTTGACAATGGTGCCTCCACGCAGGATCAAATCGAATGTTCTGGACAATGCGAACGTGCCTCCTTGAAGCTTCTTGTCGGCATACGTAAATCTAGCGCTCCAATCAAGGACAATACAAAGCCCATGTCGAACGGATTCTACACACAACTCACAGATCGCGCTGTTTTGAAGATTGATGGCGCCGATGCCCGGGACTTTCTTCAGGGCCTGATTACAAATGACGTCGAACGGGCAAACGGCGAGCAGGCTATCTATGCCGCTCTCCTGACACCTCAGGGAAAAATTCTCTTCGATTTCTTCATTGCAAAGGCAGGCGAAGCATATCTTCTGGATTGCGCCGCGCCGCAAGCCGCGGAGCTGGCAAAACGCCTGACGTTCTACCGTTTGCGAGCACAAGTCGACATTACCAATGTGAGTGACACCCTTTGCGTCGCATCAATTTGGAGTTGTGGCGGCAATTGCGGTCTTGGTGACGACGCCGGTAAGGCCGCGCCGTTTGGCTCAGGCGTGTTGTATGTGGACCCCCGCTCCGCAGCCGCGGGCGTGCGGGCGATCATCAATGACGAGCAACTGGCAGAACTTGCGGCAACACATCAGTTGGATGCTGCTGATTTGGCGGACTATCACAGCAACCGTATCTTGTTGGGTATCGCTGACAGTTCGGCAGATATCGGTTCAGGCGAGCTGTTTCCCCATGAAACCAATCTCGATCAGCTGAATGGCGTCGATTTCAAGAAGGGTTGCTATGTGGGCCAGGAAGTTGTGTCTCGAACCGAACATCGCAGCACCGCGCGAAAGCGCATGATTCCTGTTGATTTCACACAGGATGCTCCTGCAACCGGCAGCGACGTTCGCTCCGGCGACAAATCCATTGGAACTCTGCTGTCATCTTCTGGCAGCAGAGCCATTGCTCTGGTTCGTCTGGACCGAGCGAAATCTGCTATCGATGGTGGCACAACCATTGAGGCCGAGGGGCTTGAGATGACCCTTCGACAACCAGATTGGGCCCGGTTTGACGTGCCGGGAGCGGGAAATTGACAGTGAGCGATACAATCGAAGATGACGGCCTCGTACGGTGCACATGGCCCGGCGCAACGCCGCTGTATGTGACCTATCACGACGAAGAATGGGGCGTGCCCGACTGGGATGACCGCGCCCTGTTCGAAAAGCTCATTCTTGATGGCTTTCAGGCGGGGCTTTCCTGGATCACCATCCTCAAAAAGCGAGACCGTTTTCGTGAAGTGTTTGATGGCTTCGAGCCGTCCATCATTGCCAGCTACGGACCGGAAAAGGTGGAAGCACTGATGAACGATGCGGGCATTGTGCGCAACCGTTCAAAAATCGAAGCAACAATCGGCAACGCCAAGGCCTATCTGGAGATTATGGAGGAACAGGGGTTTTCCAATTATCTCTGGGGCTTTCTCGACGGTGCACCGCTGCAAAACGGATTCACGGGCATGGACGATGTGCCTGCGGAAACGCCGCTCAGCAAAGAGATCTCAAAAGACTTGAAGAAGCGGGGATTTCGTTTCTGCGGTCCGACCATTGTCTATGCCTTCATGCAGGCCGTCGGCATGGTGAATGACCATCTGGTGACATGCCACCGGCACAAGCCCTGTGCAGAACTGGGTTTGCGGAAACCGACCCGTTGAGCATGGCCGGCAAAGAAATGACTGGACCACGAGCCTGGCAACGGATGCTGAGCGGGCGACGGCTTGACCTGCTCAATCCCTCACCGCTTGATATCGAAATTGAAGACATTGCTCATGGCCTCGCGCGCGTTGCGCGCTGGAATGGCCAGACCCATGGCGAAGAGGCATTTTCAGTCGCCCAGCACTGCAACCTGGTTGAAGCTCTGTGTCGTCAGTTCTCGCCCACGCTTGACCGCCGCTGGTCTCTTGCAGCCCTCCTTCACGATGCCCCTGAATATGTCATCGGCGACCTCATCAGTCCTTTCAAGGCGGCAGTGGGCATGGACTACAAGGCCTTTGAAAACAAACTGCTGGAAGCCATTCACGTGCGCTTTGGCCTGCCGGCGAAACTGCCGGAGAAGTTTACGGGCTTGATCAAGCGCGCTGACCGGGCAGCGGCCTTCCTGGAAGCCACGCAGCTCGCAGGCTTTGAAGACGGCGAAGCGGCGCGCATTTTCAGCCGCCCCCGGGGCCTGAAGGGCGCTGGTACCGCAAAGTTCTTCAATCTGCGGCCAGCTTCAGTGCAGACGGCACAACAGGACTATCTAAAAAGGTTCGATCAGCTAAAATAACGGTTCGTGCAATTGATTTTCGGATCCAGCCAATCAGTTGCGTTCTTATCCAGAAGATGCGGTGTCTAATATGATCGTGGTTTGTCCCTTGAGTGAAGTCGACAATCAAATTGAACGGCATTCGGCAAGCCATCTGATATCTCTGCTGGGGCCGGAACATATGATCGGCACGCCGCCGTCGATTGATCCCGGCAAGCACCTGCAGTTGTCCATGCATGACATAGCCACGCCGATGGAAGGCTATACGCCGCCAGGCGACAGCCATGTCACTCAGCTGGTTGATTTCATAAAGAGCTGGGACCGCACAGCGCCAATGGTGGTTCACTGCTGGGCCGGCATCTCAAGATCAACGGCTGCGGCGTTTACCGCTCAGTGCATCTACCATCCCGAGCGCGACGAAATGGAACTCGCGGCCGAATTGAGAGAAGCCTCTCCCATGGCAACGCCCAACCCCCTCATCGTGGCAAATGCAGACAAACTGCTGTCGCGCGACGGGCGCATGAACGAAGCGATCAAATCGATCGGGCGCGGAGCCGATGCCTGGGAAGGCAAGGTTTTCACCCTGCGCATGTCAAAGGGCACATAAAATGACGGATGGTCCCCACATCGGGGGATGCCTTTGTGGCGCCGTCACCTATGAGGCACAGGGCAAAACAAGATGGATTGCCCACTGTCACTGTAACTCCTGCAGACGGAGCACCGGTGCACCAATCACGACTTATGTTTGCGTTGAAAGCAGCAGTTTCCGGTGGAGTGGAGAGGCGCCAGCACGCTTCAATTCATCGCCGGGGGTGTTTCGGGCATTCTGCCCGACCTGCGGTACACCGCTGGCATATGAAGCAGAGCAATGGCCCGGCGAGACCCACCTGCACATCAGCACACTTGAGGATCCCGACAGGTATCCGCCAACCGCACATGTTTATACGGCCGAGAGAATTTCCTGGTTCGAGTGCGAAGACGGGCTCCGGCGATTGCCGGCTAACGGCACAGTTTAGGCCGCAAGTTCTTCGAGTTCCGCATCAATGCGCTGAATCTCTGCAACTTCTTCGGTTATCTCGTTTACGAGTTTGCCAAGGTCTTCCTGCATCCGGACGATCTGCTCAAGTTTTTGAGCGACGACATCAACCCGGTTGCTCCGAATTGATCCCGGCTCGTGGTCAAGCGATCCGTCAAGCAGCCAGAACAGTGAGACATCAAGTACACCGGCAAGCATGGCGAGCCGGTTCGCACGAGGCGAAGACGTGTTGCTTTCCCAGTTTTCAACAGATTCTGACTTCACGCCCAAGCGCTCTGCAAGATCAAGGCTGCTGAAACCCTTTGCCTCACGGGCATCGGAAATCCGTTCACCCACGGTGCCCACTATCTGATCGTCTGTCATTGAATCTCCTTGGCGCGGGCGGTTTTGCACCCACGGACAGTTTCAGTTGTTAACTCTGGATCGGCGGAATAGCAGGCCGAATATGACGTGTCGGTCGAATACGCGCCTTAATGGCGCAATTTTGCGACAATTGTGCGTCGCAAGATGACCGATGAATATTGATGGCAATATGATACTATTTATTGTGCGCTGCAATATGCCATATGCGCGCACCTGAGGAGGAACACTCCACTCGAATCACGAGCTGTGCAACCAAGTTGGATCGCTTCACGTTTGGATGGAAAGGGCTTGGCACCATCAAGCGTTTCTATACAAACATGAAGCGATCTAGTTGTTGAGTGGACCTTGTGAATGCCATCTTGAGGTCACACTGAACCGGTAGGCGATGGCACCTGAGTGGAGGTATCGATGTTCAAAATTGCGAGAATTGTGGCGACGACCACACTGTTGCTGGCGGCTCCAATGGCGCTGGCTTTTGATGGCGAAGACGACGAAGAGTTCAACTTCTATCGTTATGCATCGCACCCAGCGACTCTGTCTGCCGTTTCAGCCGCAGCAACGCTGGTGGGACCATGTCCGGTGCCGCTCATCTACAGCGAGTTTGTGGAAGAATCCTACGGCACCGTGGAGTTGACGATTTCGTG
>JAJFHB010000123.1 GCA_021775795.1 Hyphomicrobiales bacterium
CGTCGTATCAACGCCGGTTTCATAAGGCAAAACGTCTGAGCGTGTCTTGATCGCCATGACCAATTCTTCAAGTGCGGCATTGCCTGCACGTTCGCCCAAGCCGTTTATCGTGCACTCGATCTGCCGGGCACCGGCGCGGATTGCGGCCAGGGAATTGGCAACAGCCATGCCCAGATCATTGTGACAATGGGTTGAGAAAATTGCCTGGTCCGCATTGGGCACACGCTCGCGCAATGTGGTGATGAGTTCAAAATACTCATCCGGCACCGTGTAGCCCACTGTATCGGGAATGTTGATGGTGTTAGCGCCGGCCTTGATGGCAGCTTCCACACAGCGGCACATGAAATCGAGTTCGGTACGGGTTCCATCCTCGCATGACCATTCCACATTGTCCGTGTATCCCCGAGCCCGGGTAACACTGGAAATGACAGCCTGATAAACTTCTTCCGGCTCCATCTGCAGTTTGAATTTCATGTGCAGGGGGCTGGTTGAAATGAAGGTGTGAATACGTGACTGCTTTGCGTGTTTCAGCGCATCAGCGGCCCGGTCAATATCCTTGTTACCAGCGCGCGACAGCCCGCAGACAACCGCGTTCTTCACCAGCTTGGATACTTCACTTACCGCTTCGAAGTCACCGTTTGAGGCGATCGGAAAACCGGCTTCGATGATATCGACACCCATTTCGTCGAGCACTTCGGCGATCTGGATTTTCTCATGCAGTGTCATGGAGGCGCCGGGAGACTGCTCACCATCACGCAAGGTCGTATCGAAAATAAAGACGCGTTCTTTTTGAGATTCGGTAGTCATTCTATCTTTTCCTTCTGGGGGCTGCCGGTTCGGACAGCCGTAACTGTTTGGCTCTTTTTGCTGTCACTCCCCTAAACGTTCGCCCGCAAAGGGCTGCCAACGCTCAGGGGCAGCTAAGGAGAAGGCCCAGAGATAGAATGAGGTCGCGGCGAACGGAGGCACCGGCCGAGGCTTTCGCCGGCCGGGCTATGGTGTCATCGCTCATTTGCGAGGTGGCCATTTCTTTGCAATCCGTTTTGCACATTCGCGCATCGGCTTCACAGTTAACCCGACAGCGTCCGATATGCAAGAGGCTACGTGCGCTGTGTTAAGGAGCCGTTAACCATGGGCCGAACGCACCAGTGGAAGCGTGGAGTGCGCCGCAAATCATACAGAGATTGAAAGGCTCACGGGCAAGCAGCGCATGGAAGCTGTGCCTGACCTTCTGGATCGATTGCAGATCGCATTGACAGAATAGCTGCTCCATCGCAACAGTGGAGCCGGTTTCCATTACCCGGGCTCGAGCAAACAAATGACACAGGCCACTCGCCCCTGCCGTCCTGATGAAAGGGCAGCCATTCTTGCGATCATCAATGACGCTGCCCGCGCCTATGCGGGTATCATTCCCGCTGACCGCTATCATGAACCCTATATGTCGGATGTGGAACTTCAGGCTGAAATGGCTGCTGGCATTCACTTCCATGGTCGTGATGTGGAAGATGAGCTTGTTGGCGTCATGGGGATACAGGACGTGAAGGATGTAACCCTCATCCGTCACGCCTATGTTTCAACTGCCCAGCGCGGCAAGGGCATAGGCGGGACACTGCTTGAGGATTTGCGCTTGGGGACCGAGCGGCCAATGTTGATTGGAACCTGGGCGGCAGCCGAATGGGCCATCCGGTTTTATGAAAAACACGACTTCAGGCTCGTTCCACGCGCTGATGTGCCAGATCTCCTGAACCGTTACTGGTCAATACCGGCCCGGCAGGTGGAGACGTCCGTCGTTCTGGCGGCACCTGAATGGTTTTCCCGTTCGACCTGACGATCACGCTTTCGGCCGGCCTAACCATCACCCTTCAAGCTGTCGAGAAAACGCCGCGCTGAACGCCCGGCAGCCCGCGCACGATCGTCTTCACGGGCGATGTTCTGCGCCTCTTGCGCAACCGCACGGGCCATTTCGGCAGCCTTTTCGCGCACCTGCGGATTGGCAGCTATCTTTTGCGCTGCAAATCGCGCCAGTCGACCGAGCATCAGGGACATGATGCAAGCTTAACAAGGGAAGGACTATCCGCCAATCCATCAAACCGACGCAGCACGACAAATCGTCGATCAGACTTCAATTTCACCGGAACTGACCTGTATGGCGCCACCGCCGACACGAACGGCAACAATGTTGCCGCCTGAAACATCAGCTTCGAGGTAAATTTCACTGGGACGCCCCATTTCGTAGCCCTGTTCTACGAGCCAGCTGTGAGACCCGTCCGCCAGCTTTTCATTTGCTGCGATCTGGCCCGGGAAGGTCGCTGCAGCAGAACCAGTCGCCGGATCCTCTGCCACACCCAGATCAGGTCCGAACATGCGTCCGTGATAGGCAGCATCGGGGCTTTGCCCTCCGATGCAATAGACAAAAACACCAATCCAGCCACGACCTGCAGATATTGCTTTCCAGGCAAGCGGATCAATCTCAGCGCGTGCAACGGCATCCAAATCCTTCACGGCCGCAAACAGAAACGTATTGCCCGCATTGAACAGCCCGCACCCGTGCGGAGCCTCAACCACATCGGCAGCGTTCAACGACAATGCTTTGGCAATCTGCTCTTGCGATGGCGCCTCTCCGTCCGGCGTCGGCAGCACAGCGCAGGTAAACCGGCCAAAGGCAACGCCGCCGGCATCTTTGGTCACCACGACGGGGATCAGACCGACTTTTTCCTCGAGCAAAACTTCCTGAAAATAGGTATCCGCACCCTTTTGAAGGGCCTCTGCCAGAACCACTGCGGTTCCAACAGTTGGGTGGCCCGCAAACGGCATTTCCGCAACTGGCGTGATAATTCGAACATTCGCT
>JAJFHB010000124.1 GCA_021775795.1 Hyphomicrobiales bacterium
AGCCAGTGACTAAATTGAGCGGATGTGCACGCTTGATAGTCGGATTCCTCTGACTCTTAATCAGCGGGTCCACGGTTCGAGTCCGTGTGCGCCTACCAATGATTTGTGAACTATTTCAAATATTTGAGACCGATAGAGAGAGGCCGATTCCCCTGCCTCCTGTTTTATCGTGGCAGCTGTGCAGAGCACTTGCGCAATCAAAACCGCCACCGCGCAATTGTTTATGAGTGCGCGCACATGTTAATTCATCAGGTCCATGACGTGATCGAACTGTCTCAGGGGGAACCGGCACAATGACCACCAGAGAGAATTACAGCAGTGGCCGTACATACGAAGCCAAGTGCGGCTACTCCCGCGCCGTACGCATTGATGATGCATCCGCCATCATATGTATTGGCGGGACGACGTCGACGAATACCGAGGGTCAGGTGCTGCACCCAGGCGATATCTATGCGCAGACACGTGAAGCACTGGGAATCATTGAAACAGCATTGCAGGCGTTGGGAGGGGAAACTTGAAGACGTCGTCCGGACCCGGATTTATGTTGTCCAGCTTTCCCGCAATCAAGATGACGTCTGCCGTGCACACCGGGAGATATTCGACGCCATACGTCCTTCCGAGACCATGGTGGGAGTAGTCGAGTTATCGCATCCAGATATGCTCGTGGAAATCGAGGTGGATGCCGTCTTGTGAACGACCCCCTGAACGGGTTGTTCAAGGGGTCAATGTTTCTGCTTCAGGCGCTGCGTACCTGGGCAACGAAATTGCCGACTTCGGTGGTTAAATCACTGGCCTGATTGGCAAGCTCAGACGCTCCAGCCATGACGTCGGATGAAGCTGAACCGGTTTCCTGTGAGGCCTGGGTTACCAACGTAATGTTCTCACCCACTTGCTGGGAACCTGCAGCTGCCTCCTGCACGCTGCGCGCAATTTCTTGCGTGACAGCCTCCTGCTCTTCCATGGCCGCCGCAATGGCCGATGATGCCTGCTGGAGTTTTTCAATTGTGGTCGCAACTTCCTCCATCGATGAGGCTGTTTGGCCGGTAGCACCCTGCATCTGCTGGATCTGGTCTGAAATCTGTTCAGTTGCCTGGCTCGTCTGGTTTGCCAGAGCCTTGACCTCATTGGCGACGACAGCGAAACCCTTGCCGGCCTCACCGGCGCGGGCTGACTCAATTGTAGCGTTCAACGCAAGCAGGTTCGTCTGTTCCGCAATGCCGGAAATCAAGCTTACCACTTCGCCAATGCTGTCCGCCGTATCTTCCAGCGCTTTTACGTGGCCTTGCGTGCTTTGAACTTCCTGCACAGCTTTGGTGGCAGAGCGGGAGGCTTCGGTGATCTGATTGTTTATTTCAGCAATTGATGCTGTCATTTCTTCCGCGGCAGCCGCAACGGTTTGAACGTTACTCGTCGCCATTTCTGATGCAGAGGCCATCTCTGCGGCTTTCTGGCTTGTGCCTTCGGCAATCCCGCTCATCTCCTGAGACGTGTTGTGCATCTGATTAGCTGAAGCGGCAACGGCTTCCGCAATCGTGCCAATCTTTGATTCAAAGCCATCAGCCAGCTCATTCATCATTTGCTTTTGATCTTCGCCCGTCCTCAACCGTTGCTCTTCCTGTTGCTTCTCAAGTTCGTTCGTGCGCAGGGCGTTTTCACGAAAAACTTTCACAGCTGCAGACATTTCACCAATTTCGTCGTGTCTATTCTCGCCTGCGAGCTCGACACTCAAGTCCCCGGCGGCCAGACGCTGCATGGTACCTGTTAGCGCCGTTATGGGGTTTGTAATGGTGCGTGCAAGGAACACGCCTGCGAAAATGATCAGTGTAAGAAACCCTAGCGACACAAGCGCAATCTCATTGCGCATGGATACGATGGGTGCACGAATCTCTTCCGTGGCGATCGCCGCAATCAACGCCCACGATGTACCGTGGAACAACAACGGCCGTGAATAGATCCGAAGCGTCTCATCCCGATAGGCATCCGTTTCGACGTAACCCTCTTCACCCGCAAGCGCTTGCGTAACCGCCTCGTTTTCAACACTGGCTGCCAGAATTGTGGATTCTTCAAAGAAGCGGGAATCATTCCGCATCAGACCGTCGGAGCCGACAATCAGAGTTTCCCCGGTTTCGCCCAAGCCCACCTGACTGCCCATCACCGCATTGATCCGATCAATCGGCATTTGGAAGGCCAGCACGCCTATTTTTTCACCCCCGGAATAAATCGGCGTGGAAATAAAGCTTGCCGGCGCACCGTGGCTCGGCGAATAGGGCTCGAAATCATAAAAATGAAGAGGCTGCGCGGCTTGCGTCTGGGCGGCGGCGCGATAGACATTTCCAAGGTCCGTATCTGCGTACTCACCATGTTCAAGATTGGTTGCGTAGTCGAGCTCCTTGAAGACGGAGTAGATCAGGTTTCCTTCAAGGTCGAACAGAAAAATGTCGTAATAACCGCGCTCGTAAAGGAAGGTGCGGAACCAGGGATGATATCGCAGATGCGTGCGGTTGTAGGAGCCGGTTTGGGCCGCCGTATCAAGTTTTTCCTTCTCGCCGGTGGGGTTTGGATTGTCGGTAATGTAGGCTGTTTGCAATCGTCCAGCAGCGTTGTCACCAAGCAGCGACCAGCCGCTCTGAAATTCTGTGACGGCGTCGGCCGTCATCGGGCTGGCAGCGAGCGTCCGCAGGTCCTGCTCGATTGATTCCAAATAGGAAGAAAGTGCTTCCGCACGATTTTCGAGCATAGCCCGCATTGTGCGTTCGCTGGCCGCCTCGGCGTTATCGGTCGCGGTTGTTGTGCTGAGATACCCTATTCCCGCGGCCAGAAAGACAGCCGCTATCGCAATCATCAGCGGAAGCTTCACCGACAGCTTCAGGTTCAAAATCTTTGCCATAATCATATTCCCCCACCCCAATGCACGCGCACAAACTCAAACAAGCCAATGCCTCAATGTCTGAAGAGGTTGAGATTCCACGGCTTAATCGTCAGTTAACGGAACGTCGGTTGATCGCCGACATTTGCCTAGCACTCAGGGGTT